>JAWWPE010000132.1:0-3247 GCA_033850895.1 Nocardioidaceae bacterium
TAGGTCGACGTCTCGGTGCCGGCCCAGTGCACGCGGCCGAACGGTTCACGGATCGTGGAGCCGAACGCAAGAGTGGCGCCGGGCTGCACGGAGGCGACCGGGCTGCCCATGGTCCACCGCTCCTGGGTCCAGTCGTGCTCGACGTAGTCGATGGGCTTGAGCGCCTCCGGCCCGACGACCTTGGCGAATCCTTCGAGCACGAGCTTGCGACGCTCCGCCAGCGGCAGCATCGCGCACTGCTGCCACGACGAACCACCGATGAACGACAGCAGTACCCCGACCTTGGCATCGGCTGGGCTGTTGTCGAATGTCGTACGCACGATGCCGCTGTCGAGCACGCCGGAGCCCGAGAGGCCCTTGGCCCGCCAGAACGGCGTCGCGTAGACCGCATCAGCCTTCATCAACGTGCCCATCGGCATGTGCTGGAGCAGCTGCAGGCGCCGAGGCGGAAGCAGCGGCGACCAGTCGATGCCGAGTGCCAACGGTGGCGGCACGGCCACGATGACCCGCTTGGCCGTGACGGTGCCGCGGTCGCTGACCACCGTGACCTTCGAGCTCGACTGGATGATCTTGCGGACCGGGGCGTTGAGGGCGACGCGCGAGCCGAGAGCCGCAGCAACACCTAACGGGATCAACTGCGATCCGCCGACGATGCGCGAATCCTGCGCGGCATCCGGCGTGCCTGACGCTCGCTCGAATGTTCCCGGGTTCGTCTCGTTGCCAGCCGTGGCCATGTACCAGAGGAAGAACAGCATCGACATACCGCTGGCATCCACGCCGAACGATGCCTGGAAGAACGCCTTGAGCACCTCCCGCACCTCGGGGACCAGCGAGTTGTGGGCCAACCAGGTGTCGACCGTCTGCGCGTCGAGCTTCGCCGCGTCCTTCGCTGTCCAGGGCGCGTCGACCGGGACGTCCTTGGACATGCTGTCGATGCGGAGCTGCAGGATCGCGGCGTCGGCGAGGATGAGCGGGTCGGGCGGGACCGTGCCGGTGTACTTCACGGTGCCGAGAGTCTTCGAGACGTACACGTTGTTGCCGGTGATGTATTCCTTGAACGTCTTGATGTTGAGCTGCTTGATCAGCGTCAGGACGTGATCCTGGGTCGGGCCGACGAACGCAGCGCCCGACTCGATGACCGAGCCGTCACTCAGCTGATGATTGAGGATCCGCCCGCCAACCCGGTCTCGCGCCTCGAGGACGAGCACACTCTTGCCCTTGGCGACGAGCTGACGCGCGGCGACCAGCCCGGAGAGGCCGCCACCGACGACGACCACGTCCACGGTCTTGGGCAACGAACCGGACGACGTCGCCGCCTCTGCGGCCTGCCCGAGTCCGCCGATTGCCAGCACCGCACCTCCGGCCACAGCCGATCCGAGAAGTCCTCGCCGTGACATGCCCTGCTGTTCGCTCATGCGATGCAACCCTTTCGTCGCAGGTTCAACGAGCAGACGGTGAAAAGGGGACGTGGTTGATCGGCCCTCAGATGTGTGGAACCGTCCAGCCACATGGGTCTCTTCTCCAAACGCGAGTCCGGCGACGCAGGCGAACCGGGCCAGGCGTCCGACGGGCCAGCCCTCGGCGAGCTGAACGAAGCCGAGCAGGACTGGGTGACGTCCAATGTCCAGGTCCTCATCGATTCCGGCATCGACATCTCGGACGCGACCCAGATCGGCGACTACTACGACGAGCTCAGGACCCAGTGGCTGAGCGAACCCGCGGATGCACGATCCGACCCCAACCCGCTGATCAACATCTTGGGATCGGGCCTCGGTCAGCACTTGGTGAACAACTACGGAATGCGCTGGGTCATCGCCACCGATCAATACGGAACCGAGATGGCGGTGCACGCCGAACCGGCCAACGTGCTGGCGTTTCCGGCCAATGCGATTGCCAAGAGGTGGGCTTCTGACGAGCGCGGAGCCGCCTTCATACCGGCCCTCGCCGAGATGATCGGCGCCCAAACCGGCTAGCGTCCGGGCACCAAGGCCGTCTGCCGCGAATGGCTCGAACGCGGTACGTTCACGCGGGGCGCGGGCGCTCGACCTGCTCACCGACACCGTTCTACTGTTCGTGCAGGCACATCCCACTCGACAAGAAGAGGGCACATGACATCGGTCGGAATCATCGGCTCGGGGTTCGGCGCGC
Organism: Nocardioidaceae bacterium; assembly: GCA_033850895.1. GTDB lineage: Bacteria > Actinomycetota > Actinomycetes > Propionibacteriales > Nocardioidaceae > Aeromicrobium. Next base: position 2,149 of record JAWWPE010000132.1, read on the forward strand.
TTGCCGTCGCAGTCGAGCTGAAACGCGCGGGACATACCGATCTCCGACTGTGGGAGCGAAGCGACGACCTCGGTGGGGTCTGGCGCGACAACACCTATCCGGGCGCGGGCTGCGACGTGCCGTCTCCCCTCTACTCCTTCTCCTACGAGCCCAATCCGCGGTGGAGCCGGCGCTACGCGTTGCAGGAGGAGATCCACGACTACATCCGTCGGGTCGCCGACAAGCACGGCATCACCCCGTTGGTGAAGTACGGCCGCGAAGTCACCGCCGCGACCTGGGACGAGAGCTCATCGCGATGGACCGTGACGTTCCACGACGGCTCGACGGAGACGGTCGACCTGTTGATCGCCGCGGTCGGGCAGCTGTCACGCCCGAGGCTCCCATTGATCCCCGGCATCGAGACGTTCCAGGGCACGTCCTTCCACTCTGCGGAGTGGGACCACTCGTTCGAGCCGGCGGGCAAGCGGATCGCCGTGGTGGGCGCCGGCGCGAGTGCGGTTCAGTTCATCCCGAAGCTCGCCGCGGAGGCGAGCCGGCTGATGGTGTTCCAGCGCTCCCCCAACTACCTGATGCCCAAGCCTGACAAGCCCTACACGGCGTTCCATCGCACGCTGTTCCGGATTGCGCCAGTCACCCAAACCGTCGAACGCGGCGGCATCTGGACGATCATGGAGCAGTTCGCCCAGGGCCTGAGGGACGACTCCCGCATGGGCCGCGTCAACAAGGGCATCGCGATGCGGCACCTCAAGAAGCAGGTCAAGGATCCGACGCTGCTGGCGAAGCTCACCCCGGACTACCCGATCGGCTGCAAGCGGATCCTGTTCTCCAACGAGTTCTATCCCGCCCTGGCCCAGGCCAACGTCGACGTCATCACGAGTGCCGTGGCCGCTGTCACCCCCGACGGCGTCATCGATGCCGAGGGGGTCGAGCACAAGGTCGACGCGATCATCTATGCGACCGGCTTCGACGCCCAGGACTTCCTGGAGTCGATCGACATCACCGGAGCGGGCGGACAGAAGCTGGCAACCCAGTGGGCCGACGGCGCCCACGCGTACCTCGGCATGTACGTCCCCAACTTCCCGAACTTCTTCGTGACGTA
>JAWWPE010000144.1:0-4090 GCA_033850895.1 Nocardioidaceae bacterium
GCGCCAACCCCGACCAGAACGCCGAGGGTCTCGTCATCGAGGCGCACCTCGACCGTGGTCGCGGTCCCGTCGCGACGGTCCTCGTCCACCGTGGAACGCTCAAGGTCGGCGACTCGATCGTCGCCGGTCCGGCGTTCGGACGTGTCCGCGCCATGCTCGACGAGCACGGCGAGAACATCGAAGAGGCCACTCCGTCCAGGCCGACACTCGTGCTCGGTCTGACCGCGGTGCCCGGCGCCGGCGACAACTTCATGGTCGTCGCGGACGACCGTCTGGCCCGCCAGATCGCCGAGAAGCGCGAGGCGCGCGAGCGCAACGCCCTCCTGGCGCAGCGCACCGGTCGTCGTACGCTCGAGGACTTCATGTCCTCGATGGAGAAGGGCGAGACCGATGAGCTCCTGCTCATCCTCAAGGGTGACGGCTCCGGTTCGGTCGAGGCTCTCGAGGACGCACTCGCGCAGATCGATGTCGGCGAGGAAGTCGCGCTGCGGGTCATCGACCGCGGTGTCGGTGCCATCACCGAGACCAACGTCATGCTGGCGGCCGCATCCAACGCCGTCATTATCGGCTTCAACGTCCGCCCGCAGGGCAAGGCGACTGAGCTGGCTGACCGCGAAGGCGTCGAGATCCGTTACTACTCGGTGATCTACAACGCCATCGAGGAGATCGAGGCGTCGCTCAAGGGTCTGCTCAAGCCGGAGTTCGAGGAGGCGCAGCTCGGTTCCGCCGAGATCCGCGACATCTTCCGCTCCAGCAAGATCGGCAACATCGCCGGTTGCATGGTCACGGCGGGCACGATCAAGCGCAATGCGAAGGCTCGCCTGCTTCGCGACAGCGCCGTCGTCGCCGAGAATCTCGACCTCAGCAGCCTGCGTCGTGAGAAGGATGACGTGTCCGAGGTCCGCGAAGGCTTTGAGTGCGGCATCGTGCTCAAGGGCTACAACGACATCAAGGTCGGCGACGTCATCGAGACGTACGAAATGCGGGAGAAAGTGCGCGCCTGACGCGCATGATCGACGTCGGGTAGCGTCCTTCTGAAGGGCGCGCCAGGCGGTCAACATGGTCACTACGAGGCCCCGGTGAGCTCTGAGCTCGCCGGGGCGTCGTCACTCAGAGGAGAAGCACATGGCCGGACCACGGATTCACAAGGTCGGCGACCGGATCAAGGTCATCGTCGCCCAGATGCTCGAGCGCCGGGTCAAGGATCCGCGTCTGGGATTCGTCACGATCACCGACGTCCGGATGACCGGGGACGGCCAGCAAGCGTCGGTCTTCTACACCGTGATGGGCGATGAGACCGCGCGGGCGGAGACCGCCGCGGCGCTCAAGAGCGCCACCGGCATCATCCGTTCGGAGGTCGGCAAGCAGCTCGGCACGCGCATCACCCCGTCGATCCAGTTCTACCTCGACGCAGTGCCCGAGACCGCCAAGGAGATCGAGGACCTGCTCGCCAAGGCCAAGGCCGCCGACGACGCAGTGGCGGCGCAGTCGGCCGGGGCGACGTACGCCGGCGACCCTGACCCCTACAAGAAGCCGCATGAGGCACCCGTCGACGAGATCGATGACTGAAACGTCCATCCCGAAGGACGGGTTGGTCATAGTCGACAAACCGTCCGACTGGACCTCGCACGACGTGGTCGGCCGGATGCGTCGTCTCGCGGGCACCCGCAAGGTCGGGCACGCCGGCACCCTCGACCCGATGGCGACCGGGGTGCTCGTGCTCGGCATCAACCGTGCCACCCGGCTGCTCGGCCACCTGACCCTGGCCGACAAGGAGTATGTCGCGACGATCCGGCTGGGTCAGTCCACCGTCACAGATGACGCCGAGGGCGATGTCACCAGCACGACGTCTGCCGCGCACGTCGACGAGGCCGCGGCGCGGTCCGTGCTGGCGGAGTTCACCGGCGACATCGAGCAGGTGCCGTCCTCGGTCTCGGCGATCAAGGTCGACGGCGTTCGGTCGTACGCTCGCGTGCGCTCCGGCGAGGAAGTCACCCTCAAGGCCCGCCCGGTGCGCGTCGCCGAGCTCGAGCTGACCGGCTTTCGACCCGGTGAGGTCGCCGACGTCGACATACGCGTCGTGTGCTCCAGCGGCACGTACATTCGCGCCCTGGCACGTGACATCGGCACCACGCTCGGGGTCGGCGGACACCTGACCGCACTGCGGCGGACCCGCGTCGGTGGCTTCACACTCGACGAGGCGCACACGCTCGACGAGCTCGGCAACGAGCTGACCGTGATCGGGATCGACGACGTGGCCAGGGCCAGCTTCCCCAGCTGCGAGCTGAGTGACGATCAGGCGGCCGACGTCCACTTCGGTCGCGCCCTGCCCGGCCTCGACCTCGGGTCCGACGGGCCCGTCGCCGTGTTCGCGCCGACCGGCGACTTCCTCGCGCTGTACGAACAGCGCGGACCCGACGCCAAGCCGGTCGCCGTCTTCGTCTGAAGCGCTCATCTAGGGTGAGACCACCATGAGCCTGCGCCAGTCGACCCGCCACGTGCTCAAGCGGGCGTTCCTGGCGACGGTCCTGGCCCAGATCGCCGCGATCGCGTCGCTGATGGTGACGACCAAGGTCCGCAAGATCTTGCGCGGTCACAACATCCCGCCGCTGGAGGCGACTCCATCGGTCTCGCATTCGATCCAGGACGGCAGCACCGCCACGACGTACACCTACGGCGCTGACCTGTTCGACGACATGCTGACGGCGATCGCCGGAGCGAAGCGTCGCGTCCTGCTGGAGACGTACATCATCAAGGGCGACGAGGTGGGGCAGCGGTTCAAGGCTGCGCTGATCGATGCGGCTCGCCGCGGAGTCGACGTGTATGTCATCTACGACCAGTTCGCCAACCTCGTGGTCAAGCCCAGCTTCCTGAGGTTCCCCGCACCGATCACGGTGCTGCGTTATCCGCTGTTCTCGACCTGGAAGGTCTTCAGCCCGCGGGGGCTCGGTCGCGACCATCGCAAGATCCTGGTCGTCGACGACGATGTGGCGTACGTCGGTGGCTACAACATCGGCGCGGCGTACGCGACGGAGTGGCGCGACACCCACCTGAAGATCACCGGGCCTGCGGTCTGGGACCTTGACAACGCCTTCGTCGACTTCTGGAACGCCCACCCCAGGCGAAAGACGCCGCGCCTCGCCCAGCTGCCGCACGCCGGCTGGCGACCAGAGATCCGCGCACACCGCAATGTGCCCCGGCAGCTGATGTATCCGATCCGGGGGATGTACCTCGAAGCCATCGACCGTGCGCACCGGAGCATCGACATCACCGCGGCCTACTTCATCCCCGACCGCGACATCCTGGCCGCCATCCTCGACGCGCGAAGTCGGGGCGTGGTCGTCCGGATCATCGTGCCGCGGGTGTCCAACCACGTGGTCACCGACTGGCTGTCGCGTGGGTTCTACGGCGATCTGCTCCGCGCCGGCGTGGAGATCCACCGCTACATCGACCACATGGTGCACGCCAAGACCGCCACGATCGACGGCGAGTGGACCACGATCGGCACGGCGAACATCGACCGGCTCAGCCTGATGGGCAACTACGAAATCAACCTGGAGATCCTCGATCCCGGACTCGCCAGGGGCATGCAGGACATCTTCAACGCCGACTGCGAGAAGTGTGAGCGGCTGACCCTCGACGAGTGGATGCGACGACCGCTGCTCGCACGGGCGTACGAGGCGCTGCTCCGACCGCTCGGCCCGCTGCTCTAGCTCCCGCCCGCACATGAGAGCCGTCTCATCGGCGTCTCACGTCAGCCTCACGGGGTGGCGCGATTCTCGAGTCATCAGCAACCCCTGACCGAGGAGAGAATCATGGACAAGCACATCCGTACCGGCTTCGTCGTCCTGGCCGCCACCGTCGTACTTGGGTCCGGCGGCATCGCCGTGGCCAATGCGGCCGGCTCCGACGATGCACCCACCACGCCCGTCTCCACGTCGACGCCCAAGCATGACGCGGGCGACGACAAGGGCGGGCAGCGACGCGGCACCGACGATCCGGCGAACCACGATGCCAACGACGACCGCGGTCGCCATGGCGCGGATGACCCCGCTGGTCATGACGCGGGCGACGACAAGGGTGGACTCCG
>JAWWPE010000178.1:0-4901 GCA_033850895.1 Nocardioidaceae bacterium
AAGGTCGACGCGGGCTGCGCAGAAACTCTGTCTCACCTGTGTAGAACACCGCACAATGCGGTCCCGATGCCCTAGCGTGATCAGCGAAACTCCCTACCCATAACGAAGGATTTCGCCATGAGCGCAGCAACACCTCCGCCGCCCCCACCGCCGGCGTCACCCGCCGCAGCGGGTGGCTACCCTGCCACGTTCACATTCGACCCGCCCGAGAAGATCGCCCGCTGGCGCGTCATCGGCAACATCATCCTCGCCATCCCGCAGCTCATCGTGATGTATGCCCTCGGCATCGTCGCCGAGGTCCTCGCGTTCGTGTCCTGGATTCTCGGGGTGTTCACCGGCAAGATCCCCGAAGGGATCCTCGGGGTCATCGCGATGTGCCTGCGCTACAACGCTCGGGTGATGACGTTCGCACTGTTCCTCAAGGAGGAGTACCCACCATTCTCCTTCGCGACCTCGTTCGCCGATCCCGGCGACGACCCGCGGCTGAAGATCGACTTCACGCCCGACCTGGGGAAGCGCAACCGCTTGACGATCTTCTTCCGGCTGCTGCTCGCCATCCCGCAGTTCATCGTCGTGTTCGTCCTCGCGATCGCCCTCGAGTTCGTCGTGGTCATCGCGTGGTTCGCCGTCCTGTTCATCGGGCACTGGCCGACCGGTCTGCAGAACTTCGTGATCGGCTTCCAGCGCTGGAACACCCGGCTGAGCGCGTACATCTACCTGCTCACCGACGAGTACCCGCCGTTCAGCCTGAGCTGACCGACAAACCCAGAACGCCCCGATCCGCGCTTGCGGGTCGGGGCGTCCTTCGTGGTCGAGGCCTAGTAGTAGTGCCTTCGCCCGCCGATGCCACGGTTCATGGATCCGAGGATCCAGAGCACCGCGCCGACGACGATCAAGATGATGCCGATCGTCTCGAGGATCGGCACGGTCAGCACCGCTCCGAGTATCAACAAGATGATGCCGAGAATGATCACAGTTGTGCTCCCTCCTGGCCTTCGGTCAAGGCCACCGATTCGAACGTACTGAATCGGCCGGAAAGCGCACCTTTTGCAGCGTGGTCAGCTGAGCTGGCGGAGACGTACGCTCTCGGGCAACGCCGCCAGCTCCTTGAGCACCTCGGGCGTCACCTCGTCCGCGACATCGGTCAGCACGTAGCCGACCTCGCCGCGGGTCGACAACGACTGCGCCTCGATGTTGACCCCGTGCTCGCCGAGCAGGCCGTTGATCGTCGCAAGCACGCCGGGAGCATTGCGGTGCACGAGCGCCAGGCGGTGCTTGGTGGTGTCCGCCGGCAGGTTGATCTCCGGCATGTTGACGCTCAGCGAGGTGCTGCCGAACGAGGCGTACGCCCGGAGCTTCGAGGCGACGAACCGGCCGATGTCCTGCTGGGCCTCCTCGGTCGACCCACCCACGTGCGGGGTCAGGATGACGTTCTTGAGGCCGCGGAGGTCCGACTCGAACGGGTCACCCTGGCGCTTGGGCTCGACGGGAAACACGTCGACCGCGGCGCCCGCGATGTGGCCGGACTCGATGTGCTCGCGCAGCGCGACGGTGTCGACGGCAATGCCGCGCGAGAGGTTGAGGAACAGCGAGCGTGGCTTCATCTGCGCCATCTCCTCGGCACCGAACAGCCCAGCGTTGCCCGGCCGGCCGTCGACGTGCAGCGTCACGACATCGGAGATCGCGAGCAGCTCCTCGATCGTCGAGCAGCGCTTGGCGTTGCCGAGCGCGAGCTTGTCGTCGATGTCGAAGAAGACCACGGAGAGACCGAGCGCCTCGGCGATGACCGAGAGCTGGCTGCCGATGTTGCCGTAACCGATGATGCCGAGCGTACGGCCGCGGATCTCGTGGCTGCCGGCGGCGGACTTGTTCCAGACACCGTTGTGCATGTCGGTCGACTTCTCGTGCAGTCGCCGGGCCAGCGAGATGATCTCGGCGATGGCCAGCTCGACCACGCTGCGGGTGTTGGAGTACGGAGCGTTGAAGACCGCGATGCCTCGTGCAGTCGTCGCCGCCAGGTCGATCTGGTTGGTGCCGATGCAGAATGCGCCGATCGCCAGCAGGTCAGGAGCGGCTTCGAGGACCTTCTCGGTGATGTACGTCGTCGACCGGATGCCCAGCAGGTGCACGCCCTGGATCGCCTCGATCAGCTCGTCCTCGCTGAGGGCGCCGTCGCGGGTCTCGATCTGATAGCCCTTGCCGCGCAGGAAGTCGGCGCCGTCGGGGTGGATGTTCTCGAGCAGCAGCACTCGTACATCGCCGTCGTCCAGGCGCTCGGTCGGGAAGGGGTCTGTTGTCATCATGGTCATCATCATCTCGCGGCTCTCCAGTCAGCTGAACTTGGCTGACGTGGGGCCCAGGCGAACGGTCCCGATGTCTTGGGTTGGAAGTCGCTCCCCGGTGGTACCCACCTCAACGCCAGTCGCGACCAACGAGGCCAAGTCTAACGGTTCCTCACATGTCTCGATAACGCTTGGCCTCGGCCAGCTTCTCGCCCAGGGCTTCCTTGTCGTACGCCGCCACGTACGCCGGGGTGTCCCGCTGATAGCGCCAGCCCTCCGCGAGCGGACCGGCATCAACCACGTCGAACCCGGCGGCATCGATGAAGGCTGCCACGGTGGCCTTCGCGTCTGCGTCGTCACCGGCGACGGCCAGGGCGCGACGGTTGGCGGTGCCGGCCTCCCGCGCATCGGCCGCGATGTCCTTCGCGCCGATGTGGTTGAACGCCTTGACCACCTTGGCGGTCGGCAGGTGGCGCTGCAACAGCTCCGACACCGTCGTGGACTCTTCGTCGAGCTCGGCGATCTGGCCGTCCCGCTGCGGGTAGTAGTTGTTGGTGTCGATGACGGTCTTGCCTGCGAGCGGCTCCACCGGGACGTGGCCGATGTTCTTGGTCGGGATCGTCACGACCACGACGTCACCAGCGGCGCCGGCTTCGGAGGCCGTCGCCGCGCGCGCCTTCGGTCCGAGCTCGCTCACCAGATCCTGCAGCGTCTCGGGGCCCCGCGAGTTGCTGAGGACCACGTCCCAGTCCTGCCTGATGGCCGCCTGCGCCAGCGCCGTGCCGATGTTTCCTGCACCAATCAATCCGAGGGTTGTCATGCCCGCATCAACCGAGACACTGTTGGCCGTATTCCGCTCTAGCCGCCCAGTGAGTCGAGGAGCAGGTCGAAGAACGGCCCTGCATCCGCGTCGACCGCGACCTGCACGTCGGAGGCCGTGAGATCCACGGGGTCGAGATCGATGTCCGTACGCCCGCGGCTGGTGCCCGCCGTGGTCTCGACCCGTACGCGGCCGGGTCGCAGGGTCACCAGTGTCGGATCGAGGAGGTACGCGATCGTCAACGCATCGTGCACCGGCGCGGCCGCGCGCCCGCCCATCGCAGGTAGCAACCGATAGCGGGCGATCCGCTGCTCGATGAACTCCGCGGCGAGCACGGCCGCTGCGCTGCCTGTGTCACGCAGCTGATCGCACTGCGCGGACGTGACGCAGGCGCGATAGGTCGCGTCGAGCGTGACCAGCACGAGCCGTTCGAACCCCGCGTCCAGCACCCCCTGCGCGGCGTCCGGGTCATAGCCGACATTCGTCTCGACGTCCGGCAGGTCACCGCCACGTTCGACCACGCCGCCCATCACGACGAGCTCGTCGATCGCCTCGACGATCCCGGGATCGGCGCGCACGGCGGAGGCGATGTTGGACAGGGAGCCGGTCGGCACCAATGTGAACTGCTCGGTCGCGGCCCTGGCCGTCTCGACCAGCCACTCCACGGCGTGGACCGGATCGACCGATCGTGCGGCCGGCGGGATCGGCAGCGTGTCCGGCTCCGGGCTGCCTCCCGGTCGCTCACCCGCCTCGATGGGGCCGTCACAACCGGCGAACACCGGCACGTCTGCGCGACCGACCAGGTCGAGGGTGCGCAACGAGTTGTCGGCGGTGTGCTGCACGGCGTGATTGCCCCAGACCGCGGTCACCGCGAGCAGGTCGAGCTCTGGACGGCTGCAGGCCAGCATGATCGCGATCGCGTCATCGGTCCCGGTGTCGCAGTCCAGGACGATGCGCCGCGCCACGGTCAGTCCTGCTGCGAGCTGGTGAACCTGGCCAGCATCTCCGGTGAGATCTTCTGGTCGAGATTGGCCAGGCGTACCTGCCCCTGGGCGATCAGCTTGCCGTCCTGGTTGACCGAGTCGAGGTGCCACAGCTGCTGACTCCGGCCGCGGTGGATCGGGGTGGCCGTCGTGGTGATGGTGTCGCCGGGCTTGGCCTGGCGCAGGAAGTCGGTTGAGTTGTTGGTGCCGACGACGATGCCCCGATCGCCCAGCCAGTATTGACCGGCGACGCTGGCGGTCGACTCGTGCACCGCGCAATAGATGCCACCGTGCGGAATGCCGAACGGCTGCAGGTGGTCGTCACCGATCGTGAAGCGTACGACGACCTTGTCGGCCGAGGCCTCGACGTGCTCGACGCCAAGCACGCCGTCCAGTCCGGGAATCTCGCTCATGGGAACAGCCTCTGGGAAGCCACTTGAGTTGTATACCCCTAGGGGGTATGTTCGGCGGTATGGACACCAAGCCCGGATACTCCGACGACAAGGTCGCCGTCCTCAAACGCCTCAAGCGCGTGGAAGGCCAGGTGCGTGGCCTCTCGCGAATGGTCGAGGACGACACGTACTGCATCGACGTGCTGACCCAGGTCTCCGCGACCACCAAGGCGCTGGAGGCGGTGGCGATCAAGCTGCTCGACGAGCACCTGATGCATTGCGTCATGGACGCGGCGAAGGCCGGGGGCGAGGGCGCCGAGATCAAGGTCAAAGAAGCATCCGACGCCATCGCGCGACTCGTACGTTCCTAGACCCCAACACATCTGCTGAGGAGAGACATGACCAACACCTTCCGAGTCAACGG
>JAWWPE010000196.1:0-7371 GCA_033850895.1 Nocardioidaceae bacterium
CGTAACAGTTGGGTTTCGTGATAGGGAACCGCCGCTCAGTGCACCGCGATCGCGACCTGGCACAGCAGCGGGGCGATGACCAGGGCAGGCAACAGATCCGCGACCGGGATGACCTTGAGGTCGAGCAACCGGAATGCCACACCGATCAGGATCAGGCCGCCCGTCGCAGTCAGTGAGTCCAGCTGCGCGTCGGAGAGGAACGAGCCGGCTACCGCGCCGATTGCGGTGAGCGAGCCCTGGATGACCGCGATCGACGCGGCCGAGGCCATGACCCCGATGCCGAAGGAAGCGGCGAACGCGAGGGAGGCGAATCCGTCGAGGGTGGCCTTCAGCAGCAGCTGGTCCGAACCGTTGCCGAGACCTTCGTTGATCGAGCCGAGGATCGTCAGGGGTCCGACGCAGAACACCAGGGAGCTGACGACGAAGCCCTCGACGAAACGTTCGCGGCCCTTGTCCCCGCCACCCCTGGTGAGCTGGAGCTGCAACCATCCGCCGACCTGTTCGAGCCGGTCCTCGAGCCGCCACCACGAACCGAGGATGCCACCGAGGACGAGGGCACCGAGAACGATGAGCACGGGGGCATCGTTGCCGGCCGCACGGGTCAGCGCGTGGCCGGACACGCTCATCGCGGACTGGGCGGCGATGAGCAGGGTGACCAGGCCCAGCGCAGAGGTCACGGTCGCACGTACGTGCAGACTGAGGCGGTGGCCGATCAGCAGGCCGAGGCTCGACCCGAGCACCACTGTCGTCACGTTGACGACGGTGCCGAAGCCGATGAACATGTATGGTCTCCCTCGACGCTCGATCGACAACATTTCAACTAAGGCACGGACATGCCCAGCGCGTAGTGTGTCATTTCGACACCTCCCACTGAGTGCAGAGTCTCCCGGACGAGACAGGAACGCGATGTCGACCAGATCACCGATCGTGATGCGGGATGCCGAACGCGAGGACGCGGCAGCCCTGGTGGCCTTGTGGACCGAGTGCGCGGGCGCGAGTCACGACGAAGGGTCGGAGGCGTTCACCCAACAGTCCTTGTGGCGCCAACCGGGTGGCGCTGAGGCGGCTGCTGCGCTCGACCTGAATCTGAGCCAGCCCAACAAGCGCATCGTGGTCGCGGTCGTGGACGGCGAGATCGTCGGCGCCACGGTCTTCGCGATCAACACGATGACGCCGATCAACCTCACGAGGGTGCTGATCGTGACCGAGATCCAGGTCTCGCCGAGATTCCGGCGTCGCTCGGTGGCCTCGATGCTGCTCGCCGCCGCGGCGAGCCACGGTGAGGACAACAACTGCGAGATCGTCGTGGCGTCGATCCCGGTTCATTCGCGTGAACCGCACCGTTACCTCACGAAGATCGGCTTCAACCAGATCGCCGTCGTACGTGCGATCCAGGCGAGCAAGCTGCGCTCCCGTCTCACCACGAAGGCCACGAACTCCCGCGACACCGGCAAGCTGATCGCCGTACGCCGTACCTTGCGGCGCCGGCAGACCGACCCCCGCTCGGTCGGTCCGCGTCGCTGAGGCTCCGCCACCGGCGATCACGTCAGAGGCGACGGATAGAGTCGCCGGTGTGGACCGCCTACTGCTGATCGACGGTCATTCCGTCGCCTACCGTGCCTTCTTCGCCCTGCCGGTCGAGAACTTCTCGACGACGACCGGCCAGAGCACCAATGCGGTGTTCGGATTCACCTCGATGCTGATCAACGTGCTGCGTGATGAGCAACCCACGCACGTCGCGGTCGCGTTCGACGTCTCCCGCAAGACGTTCCGTCTCGAGCAGTACGCCGAGTACAAAGGCAACCGGTCGAAGTCGCCGCCGGAGTTCACCGGGCAGATCCCGCTGATCAAGGAGATCCTCAAGGCGCTGCGCATCCAGATGTTCGAGAAGGACGGCTTCGAGGCCGATGACATCATCGGCACCCTGGCGACCCGTGCTGAGGCCGCCGGCATGCAGGTCCTGATCTGCACGGGCGACCGTGATGCCCTCCAGCTGGTGACCGAGCAGACCACCGTCCTCTATCCCCGCAAGGGCGTCTCCGACCTGGCTCGGATGACTCCGACCGCGGTCGAGGAGAAGTACGCCGTCACGCCCGATCACTATCCCGACATCGCCGCCCTCGTTGGCGAGACCAGCGACAATCTCCCCGGAGTGCCCGGCGTCGGCCCCAAGACGGCGGCGAAGTGGATCAACCAGTACGGCACCCTCGACGCCCTGGTGGCCGATGTCGAGAGCATTCCGGGCAAGGCCGGCGAGTCCCTGCGCGAGCACCTCGACGATGTGCTGCGCAACCGCCGGATCAACGCGCTGATCCGCGACCTCGACCTGCCGGCCGGACCGGCAGACCTGGGATTCGACACGGTCTGGGACCGCGAGGCGATTCACACGGTGTTCGATTCGCTGGAGTTCAACGCGCTCCGCGACCGGTTGTTCACTGCGTTCGGCGAGGTCGAACCACAGGCCGAAGAGGGATTCGACCTCGAGGGCGAAAATCTCGCGCCTGGCACCGTCCGTGCCTGGCTCGACGCCCAATCGGGCGGCCGGCTCGGCGTGCACGTGCAGGGATCGTGGGGGCGCGGCACGGGTGATGTCGTGGCGTTGGCGATCGCGTCCGACGAGGCAGCGGCCTGGATCAACACCGATGACGTCACTCCCGATGACGATGCGGCGATCGCGGCCTGGCTTGCCGATGCTGATCGCCCCAAGGTGCTGCACGACGCGAAGGGACCCGCGCTGGCGCTGGCGGCTCGAGGTTGGCCGGTGCGCGGCGTGGCGGCTGACACGGCCCTGTCGGCCTATGTGGTCCGCCCCGATCAACGCTCATACGATCTGGCCGATCTGTCGGTGCGCTACCTCAAACGCGAGCTGCGCGACGACTCCGACCAGTCGGGGCAGCTGACCCTCGACACCGACAATGCCGGGGCTGAGTCGGGCATGTTGCGTGCTCGGGCAACCCTCGACCTCGCAGCCGTCCTGGACGAGGAGGTGGAGTCGATCGGCGGCACGCCGCTGATCCGCGACGTCGAGCTGCCGCTCGTCGCCACCCTGACGCGCATGGAACGCGCAGGCATTGCGATCGACGACGACCACCTCATCACTCTGGAGTCGGAGTTCGCCGCGCGGGCTTCCGCCGCGGCGTCCGAGGCGTTCGCGGCAATCGGCGGCCAGGAGATCAATCTCGGCTCGCCCAAGCAGCTCCAGGTCGTCCTGTTCGACGAGCTGGGCATGCCCAAGACGAAGCGCACCAAGACGGGCTACACCACCGACGCCGAGGCGCTGCAGCAGCTCTACGAGAAGACCGAGCACCCGTTCCTGCAGCACCTTCTCGACCACCGCGACGTCACCCGCCTGCGGCAGACCGTCGAGGGGCTGCGCAAGTCGATCTCCGACGACGGTCGCATCCACACGACGTACGCACAGACCATTGCGGCGACCGGCCGGCTGAGCTCCAACGATCCCAATCTGCAGAACATCCCGATCCGCACGGCCTCGGGGCGGCGCATCCGCGAGGCGTTCTGCGTCGGCGACGGGTTCGAGACGCTGCTGACCGCCGACTACAGCCAGATCGAGATGCGCATCATGGCGCACCTCTCGGAGGATGCCGATCTGATCGAGGCATTCAAGTCCGGTGAAGACTTCCACACCGCGACAGCGGCCAAGGTCTTCTCCCTCCCACCCGAGGAGATCGACGGCGGTCTGCGCGCGCGCATCAAGGCGATGAACTACGGCCTGGCCTACGGGCTCTCGTCCTACGGTCTCAGCCAGCAGCTCGGCATCTCGACGGGCGACGCCCAGGGCCTCATGGACGACTACTTCGAGCGTTTCGGCGGCGTGCGCGACTACTTGCGCGGGCTCGTCGACGAGGCCCGGCAGACCGGCTTCACCGAGACGATCATGGGCCGTCGTCGCTACCTCCCCGACCTGGTGAGCGACAACCGGCAACGCCGCGAGATGGCCGAGCGCATGGCCCTCAACGCGCCGATCCAGGGCTCTGCGGCCGACATCATCAAGGTGGCGATGCTCAGGGTCGAGCGCGCTCTCGCCGAGGCCGGACTCACGTCGCGGATGTTGTTGCAGGTGCACGATGAGCTCGTGCTCGAGGTGGCGCCCGGAGAGCGCGACCAGGTCGAGCAGGTCGTACGCACCGAGATGGCCGCGGCTGCCGACCTCACGGTGCCGCTGGACGTCTCAGTCGGTGTCGGTACGACCTGGCACGAAGCCGGTCACTGAGGCGGCTGGGCCCGGCTGCGGCACGGCGTACACGATGGTGGCAAGGGCGGCGGCAACGATCGCGATGGTCACCACGAGCCCGGTGATCCCGACTCCGAGTGTGTAGGCGGCAACCAGCACGGCGGCCACCGCGCCCCACAGCATGAAGACGATGCCGTGGGCGTGACGGGCGAGCGCGTCGAAAACCAGCAGGTGCACGACGGCAAGCAGGGAGCCGGCCAGGGCGAACAGCCACAGCCGGTGGGTGATGTCGGCGTACTTGTCGCCGCCGACCAGGATCAGGGCCAGATGGGGGAGCAGCGCGGTGCCCGCGACGGCGAGCGCGCCGAAGCCACCGACGATCGACACAGCCCGAAGCCGCGCGCGGTTGGTCGTCGCGCGGGCCAGATCCGGGAACACGACCACGCTGACGAACTGCGGGAAGAACAGTGCCGCCTTGGCGAGGATCAGGCCCGACGCGTACAAACCGCTCTCGTGGGTGTCGAAGCGGTTGCGTGCGATCAGCGAGTCCATGTTGCTCAACGCGAAGTAGGCCAGCAGGGCATGGGTCGAGAGCAGCGCTTCGCGGACGAGCGGTCGCCGGCTGATCGGCGGGCCATCGGGGTGATGGCCGAGGATCATCCGGGCACCGGCCACCACCGGGGTCCAGGATCCGAGGGCGATACCGATCATCGCCGAGGTGGTGGTGGGGGAGATGATCATGGCGATCGTGCCGCCGGTCAGCCGTCCGATGCCGTTGCCCAGGTAGATCGCGGTGAGTGAACCCCAGCGCGCGGTGCCCTGGGCGATACCTGCCTGTGCGCCCATGACGGTGAGCGGTACGAGGGTGGCCCCGCACAGGATCACCGCCCAGTAGTCATCCAGCTTCAGCACCGGGGTGAGCACCACCGTCGTCAGGGCGACCACGAGGCCGACACCGGTCGCGACGTTGATGGTGACCCGCAACGTGGCGCTGATGATCTGGTCGGTGTGCTCGGGATCGACTGCGAGTCGCCGCGCCGTGACGGCCTGGAGCCCGAGGGAGGCGACGCTGCCGACCAGGAGGATGCCGAACAGCGCAGTGAGGGCGCCGAATTCTTGGGGGATCAGCAGGTGCGCCGAGACGATGTTGAACCCGTAGATCGCGAAGTTCATGCCCATCATTCCGGCCGCGACCAGGGTTCCACCCGTCATCGTCGAACGCGTGGACCTCACCACGGCACAATAGCCGTGGTGGGGGACACCACCAGGAGAGGGCGGGGATGGACCAGCGTCTGGGTCGCCTGATCGTGCCCGGGTGGGCTGCGACCCTGGCCCTCGTCGTGTGCGCTCCGTTGTTCCGGCACGGGTACGTCCTCTCGTACGACATGGTCTGGGTGCCGCATCTCGACCTCGACCGCCCGGAGATCTGGGGGCTCGGCTCCGCCCTTCCGCGTGCGGTGCCGTCCGACGCCGTGGTGGCACTGCTCGGGGCGGTGATGCCGGCCGCATACGTCCAACGCCTCGTGCTGTTCGCCGCGTTGTTCCTGCTGGCCGTCGGCACCACGCGCCTGCTGGGCGCCCGCCCGCTCGTGGCCCAGCTCGCCGGTGCGACGTTCGCCGTCTGGAATCCGTTCGTCGCTGAGCGCCTCGTACTCGGTCAGTGGCCGCTGTTGCTCGGGTTGGCTGCCTTCCCCTGGCTGATCTTTGCGCTGACGGACGAGGACGGGACTCATTGGTGGCTGGTGACCGTCGCGTTGGCAGGTACGGCATTGTCGCCCGCGACCGGCTTGATGGGCGTCGTCCTCGGAGGTGCCGCGGCGTGGCGTCGGGGAGTCGTGCGTGTGGTGGTTCTGGCCGCGCTGCTCAACGGTCCGTGGATCGTCGCGGGGCTTCGTCACGCCTCGGAGGCGAAGTCCGACCCGCGTGCGGTGGGACTGTTCGACCTGCAGTCGGAGGGCCACTTCGGCAAGCTCGGCTCGGCCCTCACGCTGGGCGGCATCTGGAACACCGAGGTCGTACCCGCGTCACGAACGCTGGTCATCGCCGTGCTTGTCGGTGTCGTGATCGCCGTCGTCATGCTGATCGGGCTTGCGGTGCTGTGGCACGAGGATCGGCGGTTGCTGGCGGTGACGGGGGTCGACGGATTGGTCGGACTGGTGGTGGCGTTGTCCGGCTGGCTGGCTCCCGACCAGGTCGCGCACATCGTGGCGAATGTGTCGGGGGGCGGAGTCATCCGGGACGGTACGCGGTGGCTCGCGCTCCTGGTCCCGCTGGAGGCGGTGGCATTCGGAGCCGGGGTGAGCTCGGTGCTGGATCACCGGGCGTACAGGCATCGTCTCGTACCCACCTGGGTCGCACCGGTGGCGATGCTCGCCGCGATGTTGCCGCTCGTCGCGATGCCCGATATGGCGTGGGGAGTTGGCGGCAAGCTGGAGCCAACGACCTATCCGTCCTCATGGGCCGACGCGCGCAAGGTCATCGCGACGACCAAGACGCCCGGCGACATCCTCGTGCTCCCGTTCACGGCGTACCGGCGACCGACCTGGAATCACGGCACGTCGGTCCTGGACCCGGCCGGCCGCTATTTCGACCGGGTCACCGTCACGAATGACGATCTCGACGTCTCCGGGCACCCCATCGCCGGCGAAGACCCGCGCGCCGCCAGGATGGGCCGAATCCTGGAGGGCCACGATGTACGCCGAAGGCTGGCTCGCCACGGCATCGGGATCGTCGTGGTGGAGACCGAGGCTCCGGGCGCGAGGCAGGCGCTGAAGCTGGTCAAGGGCGCGCGCGAGCTGAGGATCGAGGGCCGGGGGTTGCGGGTTTATGCGCTGCCGGGGGCCAGAGACACAGCGATCAACTCGCACGACCGACGGGCGATGATCGTGACCTGGGCAATGGCCGGATTGACGCTCCTGATGGGCCTGTTCGGCGGGGGGCGGTCGGTCGCGCGACGCCTAGACCGGAAGCCGGCGAAACAGCCCACGCGGCAGGTGCCGCAGCCCTGACATCACGACCCGCATCGTGCCGGGCACCCAGACCTGCTCCTTGCCGTCACGTACGGCATCCACGACGGCATCGGCCACCGCTTCGGGAGTCGTGGCCAGCGGCGCCGGGTCGAGGCCCTCGGTCATCTTCGAGCGGACGAATCCGGGCCGCACCACGAGCACCCGCCCGCC
>JAWWPE010000248.1:0-3156 GCA_033850895.1 Nocardioidaceae bacterium
ACCGGCCGCCGATGAGGGCGTCATGGACATGGGAATGCAGACCCGAAAAGGCCGACTCCCAATTCTACGCTCACACCGGCGGCAGACTCAAATCGCGGTCTTGCCCGTGGAGCGCTCAGCCCAGCGCTGTGATGGCGGCTCTGGCGGCCGCATCGACCAGCCGCACACCCGACGCGTAGCTCGCGTTGCCGTCGGACAACACCGCGACGAGATAGGTATGCCCGCCAGCCTCGATCCGACCGATGCTGGTGACGTCCCACCGGCCCGTCTGCGAGCGCTGCAGATAGCCGACCTTGAGCGCGACATCGTCCCGATCATCCGCGGCCGCCGAGACGCCGAAGTTCTGGTCGTCCTCGACATTCGACATCAGCTCAACGACGTACGCCTTGGCGCTCGCCGCGAGGACCTCGCGATCGCCGAAGACGATCTCGAGGAGTCGGATCTGGTCGGCGGAAGTGGTCTGGGTGAGGCCCCAGTTGCCATCGGAGCCAACGACGGTGTGCCGAAGACCGATCGCCGTGTTGAACGCCTCGAGGCCCGTCTTGCCGCCGACCTGGTTGAACAACCTCGTCGCGGCCGTGTTGTCGCTGTGCTCGATCATCGCGACAGCGAGTGCGCGTTCGGCGGCGGTGAGCGACGTCCCGGCTTTCTCGTGCTGCCACAGCAGCGCCGCCAGGATGTCGACCTTGACGATGCTGGCGGTGTCGAACGCGCCACCGCCTGATGACGTCGACTCCCCGGTGGTCAGGTCGATCGCCGCGACAGAGTAGCGGGCGTCCGTGTCGATCGACGCCACCGTTGCCGTGGCAGTCGGCGCCGGAGTATTGGACGTCGACGTGGTGGGTGACGCCGTCGACGTGGTCGTACCCGAGGAGTCGGGCAGCGTCGCGGCCTGTGAGACCTGCGTACCGGCAGTGCCGAGCGCCAGCACGACACTGACCACCGCTGCGAGCACCAAGGTCTTCCACGACTTCACCATGGCGACGACGCTAGGAAGGCACCGTGAGCGGGGCCCTCAGGCGGCCTGTGAGTCGGATATGAGGATCAGGCCAGGTCACCGATCGAGGGTGGGCCGTGGCGGTCGATCAGCCGGGACAGCACGATCGACGTCTCGGTGTGATCGATGTTGGCCGTTTCAACCCGCACCCGCTCCAACGCGCGCTCGAGATCTCGTACGTCCTTGGCCACGATCCGCAGGATCGCGTCGGCCGCTCCCGACACCGTCGCGGCAGCGTGCACTTCCGGGACCTTGGCGAATGCGGCGCGGAGCTCCTCGGGTGAGATCGTGCCCTGGCAGTGCACCTCGACGTACGCCTCGGTGCTCCAGCCGACGAGATCCGGATCGAGCACAGCGGTGAACCCGCTGATGACACCGTCGGCCAACAGGCGATCGGTCCGACGCTTCACGGCCGGCGCGGAGAGTCCGATCTTGTCGCCGATCGCGGCGTAGCTCGCGCGGCCGTCCTCGAGCAGGCAACCGATGAGCTTGCGGTCGATGTCGTCCATGCCAGCCATCTTGCAAGAAATCATCGCGAAATCCAAGATCAGACAAGAAATCGTCAGCCTCATGCGCGGTTTCGGCTTTGGTGGCGCTGCCGTCTCGCCTCTAGCATTGATTAATTGCACGGACTCACCCCCTGGAGGCCACGTTGACCGTTCTCGACACCCGCACGCTGACCACGACGGATCAGTCGGCAGCCGCCCGGACGCCGCGCACGCGCCGCTACCTGATGTGCTCGCCGCAATACTTCGAGGTCACCTACGCGATCAATCCGTGGATGGACATCAACGTCCCGGTTGACGTCGAGCGCGCCCAGCTGCAGTGGGAAGTCCTGCGCAACACCTACCTCAGCCTCGGCCATCAGGTCGACCTCATCGATCCCCTCCCCGGCCAGCCGGACATGGTCTTCGCCGCGAACGGCGGACTTGTCGTGGGCGGCCGGGCGTACGGTGCGAAGTTCCGGTTCCCCGAGCGCGGTGCGGAGGGCCAGGCGTACGGCCAGTGGCTGGGTGCCCTCGGCGTGACGGTCACCGAACCCGTCGAGGTCAACGAGGGCGAGGGCGACTTCCTCACGCTGCGCACCATGATCCTCGCGGGCACTGGGTTCCGGACCTCGCTCGCCGCCCACATCGAGGCCGCCGCGGTGCTGGACCGCGCTGTCGTCTCGCTCGAGCTCGTCGACCCGCGGTTCTACCACCTGGACACCGCGATCGCGGTGCTCGACGACGGCAATGGTTCGGCGCCGGCCGACATCGCGTACTTCCCGGGCGCCTTCAGCCCGCACAGCTGCCGCACCCTGCGAGAGCTGTTCCCCAACGCCATCATCATCTCGGAGAACGAGGCCCGCATGCTCGCGCTCAACGCGGTCAGCGACGGTCACCACGTCATCCTGCCGTCGGCCGCGACTGGCTTCGCCGACCAGCTCAGGGCGCGCGGATACACGCCGATCCCGGTCGATCTCGGCGAGTTCCTCAAGTCCGGCGGCAGCGTCAAGTGCTGCACGATGGAGATGCACGCCTAGACCGATCTGGGCGTGGATCTCGCCAATCCATTCCCACCAGTCACATCCGTAACGTATTGTTCGGGCGTGTTGCGTTCTCGGGTCGCACTGATCGTGCTATTGCTCGTCGGCGCCTTGTTGACCCCGTTTGCACCTGCACACGCCAGTTCGACCCTGCTCTGCTCGGGCTATTCGTCCTGCTCGTCCAAGGGCTACACCAGCTACGGCTACAGCACCCACAAGTCCACGAGCTACTGGCGTATGTACGCCGGCACCAACTGCACCAACTATGTCGCGTACCGGCTGGTCACCACGAACGGGATGCCCAACACGCGGCCCCACTCCGGGGACGGCAACGCCGAGGACTGGGGCACCACAGAATCCAAGATCACCAACAAGACACCGGTCGCCGGATCGGTTGCCTGGTGGGGCAGGACCGGGCACCACGTCGCGTACGTCGAGAAGGTCGTCTCGTCGACCGAGATCGTGGTGTCGGAGTCCAACTGGTCGGGAGAGTTCGACTGGCGCCGGATCACGTCGAGCTCGGGCTGGCCGGACGGTTTCATCCACTTCGCCGATCTCAAGCTCAAGAACACCTCCCCGCCGGCCATCCTCGGTGACGCCAAGGTCGACGTGCCGCTGCGCGCCTCACACG
>JAWWPE010000267.1:0-3628 GCA_033850895.1 Nocardioidaceae bacterium
CCGGCGGTGACGAGCCGGTGACCTTCGGCAACACCCGCACGGCAGCGCCGAAGGACGTCGGCGGCGCGATCCGACTCGCGACGTTCAACGTGCTCAACTACTTCACGACAACGGGCGAGGACTACACCGGCGGCACCTGCACGTACTACAAGGACCGCGCGGGCAACAACCTCACGGTGAACGAGTGCACCAACAACGGTCCGCGCGGGGCTGCCAATGCGGCCAACCTCGCACGCCAGCAGGCCAAGATCGTCGCCGCCATCAACAAGCTCGGCGCCGATGTGGTGTCCCTCGAAGAGATCGAGAACTCCTCGCTGTTCGGCCTCGACCGCGACGCCTCGCTCAACCAGCTGGTCGATGCCCTCAACGCCGCCGCCGGCGCGGGCACGTGGGCAGCGGTCCAGTCACCTGCGGACGTTCCGACCGGTGAGGACGTCATCCGCACCGGATTCATCTACAAGCCGGCCAAGCTGCAGACCCTCGGCGCGTCCAGGATCCTGATCGGCGCCACCGCGTTCGACAATGCCCGCGAACCGCTGGCGCAGGCATTCAAGCCCGTCGGCGGTGGCGCGGACTCGACATTCGCGGTGATCGTCAACCACTTCAAGTCCAAGAGCAGCAGCTCCCTGCCGCAGGACGCCGACCAGGGTGACGGCCAGGGCGCGTCAAACTACTCGCGCACCCTCCAGGCCCACGCTCTGCTCGACTTCGCCGATCAGGTCAAGCACGACGCCGGCACCAACACGGTGTTCCTGAGCGGCGACTTCAACTCCTACAACCAGGAGGACCCGGTCAAGATCATCGAGGACGCCGGATACGTCAACGTCCCCGAGAAGCTCGCCGGTGACAAGCAGACCTATCAGTTCGACGGCGAGGTCGGTTCGCTCGACCACGTGTTCGCCACGCCCGAGGCGTTCGGCAAGGTCACCGGCGCGGACATCTGGAACATCAACGCCTATGAGTCGGTGGCCCGCGAGTACAGCCGCTACAACGACAACGTGACCGACTTCTACCAACCGACTCCGTACCGTGCGAGCGATCACGACCCGGAGGTCGTCGGTTTCAATCCGACCTCCGATGCGGTCACGGCCACGGTCGGCCCGGCGCGATACGGACACCCCGCAGTGATCACCCTCAAGGCGAAGCGGGGCGCGAACTCGCTCGCTTACGTGACGGAGGGCCGGCAGGCGGTCGGCATCGGCGCGATCGTCGACGGTCGCGGACACGCCGTGCTCGATCCGCGACTCAAGGTGGGCACCCATCACCTCGTGATCCATGTGATCGGCAGCCGGACGATCGCCGCCCAGGACATCCCGATCGACGTGGTGGTGACGAAGTAGCCCCTCAGCCCGCGAGAGCGCGGTGTTGTGCGGGGCTGACACCTCGCACTCGCTTGAACGCTGCGCTCAGCGCGAAGGGGCTGCCGTAGCCGACCAGGCGGGCGACCGTCGCGATCGTCAGATCCGGGTCGCGGAGCAGGTCGGCCGCGCGCTCGAGGCGGAGCTCGGTGAGGTACGCCATGGCGGGTTCGCCGAGCACGTTCGAGAAGCGGCGGGCGAGGGCGGCCCGTGACACACCGACCTCGGCGGCCAGCGAGGCCAGCGTCCACGGCTGCGCGATGTCTTCGTCGAGACGTCGCAACGCCGGCCCGAGCACGGGATCCGCGGTCGCGCGCAGCCAGGCCGGCGCCCGGGACGCGTCGCTGGCGTACCAGTCGCGGACGGCAGCGATCACCACCAGATCGAGCAACCGGTCGAGAAACACCTCTTGCCCCAGGCCATCGCGGGCCATCTCGGCGCACAGGATGTCGACCAGCTCGCCGCCCCACTCGTCGGCGCGGAGAACGAACAACGGCGGCAGGCTGCGCAGCAGTCGCGTGCTGACCGCTCGAGCTGTCTCGTACGTGCCCGTGACGAGCATGGTGTCGCCTTCTGCGTCATTGCCCCAGGCCCGGGTGCCGAGGGCCATCTCGGCGGAAAGGCTGCGACCGGCCGCATCGGTGCAGATCTGCCCGGGATGGATGAACACCTGTGGCTCGGTCGATGGGTCATCGGCGACGACGTACGCCTCGGGGCCACGCGCCACCATCACGTCGCCCGGGCCCATCCGCACTGGCTCGCCGCCGTCCGGAATGACCCACGCCTCACCACGCACGACGACGGCCAGGGACAGCGGAGCCTCGTCCTGGACGCGCAGCGACCACGGCGAGGTCAGGATCGACCTGAGCAGGAATGCGCCGTTGGCGCGGGGCCCGTCGAGCATGCCGCTGAGTGTGTCCATGCCGACGATTGTAGACGCACGCGTATGGATGTGGGCCTTTCAGCCATGGATCGTCTCACTATTTGCGGATGGAATGGAGCCATGACAAAGACACTTCTCATCGCCGCCGCCCTCCTCACCGGATTGTCCGCGGGACTGTTCACCGCCTTCTCCTATGCCGTCATGCCGGGTCTGCACCGCACCAGCGACGCCGCGTTCGTCGAGTCGATGCGTGCCATCAACGTCGCGATCCTCAATCCGGTGTTCGGCCTGATCTTCGCCGGTGCGTTCATCGCGGCCACCGCTGCGCTTGTCGTCGGGTGGTCCGGGTCGGCGCGCCCCTGGCTGCTCGCGGGTGTCGTTCTGTACGTGGTTGGCGCCTTCGTGGTCACCTCGGCGGTCAACGTGCCGCTGAACGACACCCTTGCTGCGGGCAAGGACAGTCCAGCTGAGCTCCGCTCGGCATTCGAGAACACCTGGGTGATCTGGAACGCCATACGCGCCGTGCTGACGACGGCGGCCTTCGGCTCGATCCTGGTCGGCATGCTCAAGGTCTGAGCCGGCCGGTCAGGCCGTTGCGGCGTTGCGGGCCTTCTTCGCACTGCTGCGGCGAACGGCGGTCACGATGATCAGCACGACCGAGCCAATCGCCGTCAGGCCGGCGACCCCGCCACCGATCACCCCGAGCGCGATGTAGCGGCTGAAGCGGGGATTGGGGGCGTAGCCGACCAGCTCGGGAGGGGCAGCGTTGCCGTACGGCGAGCAGGTGACCGTGTACGTCGATCCCGGTGGGCCTTCGATCAGGCCGAGGCGCATCCAGGTGTGGCCACCGTCGGTGATCGTGACCGTGTCGGCCGTGCCTCGATGGGCGGACTGCTGCTGGGTCTCGGTGTTGATCGCCAGACAGTTGGCCCCCGCGGACTCCGGAGTCATCCAGAGCGCCACAGGCCGGTCATGCACCGTCACGGTTCGCTGCTCGTCGAAGCCGAACGGGGTGATCGAATAGCCGACCATGGCTCGCACGATGACGATCGCGACGGTCGCTGCGACCGCGATCGCGATGACGGCGAGCACTGCGGCGATGCTGAATCCGGTGCGTCCGGGAAGCCGCGCCGGGGTGGGTGGTGACGGGCTCTGTGGTGATGAGCTCATGGTCAGAGTCCGAGCGCTGCTGCGAGATCCGCCTTGATCGCGGCCAGCTCGGCGTCGGCTGTGCTGCGAGCTGACTCGATCGAGTCGTCGACAGGCACGACGATCTCGAGATAGCACTTCAGCTTCGGCTCGGTGCCTGACGGCCGGCAGATGATGCGAGCGTCGCCGTCCAGGCCCAGGCGGATGCCGTCGGTCGGCGGCAGGCCGTTGTATCCGT
>JAWWPE010000324.1:0-8752 GCA_033850895.1 Nocardioidaceae bacterium
GGGCGGTCTTGAGGAAGTCGACCTGCAACAGCTTGAGGTTCTCCGCGACGACCTCTTGCGGGGTCATGTGGGTGACCCCCGACAGCGGCAGCACGGTGTGCGGCCGGCCCGCGGCGAGCAGGGCTGAGGAGAGTCGCAGTGAGTGCGCCGCCACCACGTTGTCATCGGCCAGGCCGTGGATGATCATCAACGGCCGCTCCAGGCCGGGGGCGAGCGGCAGCAGGGAGTTGGCGTCGTAGACCTCCGGTCCGGTGGCCGGATCGCCGAGATAGCGCTCGGTGTAACACGTGTCGTACAACCGCCACTCGGTCACGGGCGCACCCGCGACGGCCGCGTGGAACACGTCAGGGCGGCGCAGCACCGCGAGCGCGGCGAGGTAACCGCCGTACGACCAGCCGGTGATGCCGACCCGCGACGTGTCGACGTCGTCGGGATAGAGCTCGGCGACCGCGGCCAGGGCGTCCACCTGGTCGTCGAGCGTGACCCCGGCGAAGTCGTGGTGCACCTCGCGCTCCCAGTCGTAGTCGCGGCCGGGGGTGCCCCGCCCGTCGGAGACGATGACGCAGAATCCCTGATCGGCCAGCCACTGGGCCTCGAGGAACACCCGCGCCGAGGCCAGCACACGCTGGGCGTGCGGGCCGCCGTACGGATCCATCAGCACCGGCAGCTTCGCCGACCCGGGCTCGTGGTCGCTCGGGAACAGCACAGCGGTACGAAGATCACGCTTGCCGGCATGCAGCATCTGGACCCGGGGTTCGTGGGGTGCCGGCTCGGCAACGACCTGGATCTCGGCGGGCTCCTCGCCGTCGCGGTGCACGAACACCGAGGTGCCGACCTTCTCGAGACCGGATCGCGTGATGACCGTGGTCGGACCGCCGATCAGTGCGCCGTGCACGGCTGCCCCCTCGGTGACCGGCGTGACCCCTCCGTCGAAGCCGAATCGCACGACCTGCACCTCCGTGGCTTCGAGCGAGGCGGTGGCGACGACGCAGTCCTCGAACACGTCGACGAGTCCGCGCACCTGCCAGCCGTCGGGGGTGATGGGGGACCCGTCGACGAGCACGCGACGCCAGCCCTCGGTGTCTTCCACGGTGACCAGCCGGCCACCAGGGGCGAACCGCGGTGCCGACGACAACTCGACCCAGGCGCGATCGCTGAGCTCGCGGACCACGGACGTACGCCCGGAGGCCACGTCGACGGTCAGGACCTGCGACGACCGCTGGTCCCGGCTCAGCACCTGGATCACGGGGGCTCCGTGCGAGGTCCAGGCGACCCTGCCGAGATATTCGTATGCTGCGCGGTCCCACTCGACCTCGGTCCGGTTGCCGTCGAGATCGACGTGCCACAGCGTGACTGTGGAGTTGGGAGTGCCGGCGGCCGGATAGCGGCGGGCGACCGGCTCACGGTCGGGGTGCTCCGGATCGGCGATGTGCCACGTCTGCACCGGCGCGTCGTCGAAGCGCTCGACCAGCAATGACTTGCCATCGGGGGCCCACCAGAAGCCGCGGAACCGCTCCATCTCCTCAGCGGCGATGAATTCCGCCTGTCCCCACACCTCGGTGTCCGACTCGGGCGACGCCAGCGCACGTTCGCCCTTGCCGTCCACGCCGATGATCCGAAGCGCGCCGCCCGAGGCGTACGCGATGAGGCGTCCGGTCGGGTCGAGACGCGGATCGATCACTGCACCGACACTCGGCAGCGAGTGGACGGCCTTGACCCCGAGGTGGACCGCCCAGAGCTGACCGGACAGCGCAAAGCACGCCCAACGGCCGGTGTCGTCGACGTCGTAGCCGACCACCCCCGCGGCCGACTCACGGCTGCGCTCACGGCGGGACCGCTCCTCTGCCGACAACTCCTCACCGGCATCGCCGAGCAAGGCGTCCGGATCCACGAGCAGGGCCTCGGTGGCGGTCGCGACGTCGTACTCCCACAGCTGCCCGGTGCGGGTCACCCCGTCCGGCGTGCGGATGAAGCGGACCGTGCCGCCATCAGGCGAGATGGTCAGATTGCGGGGGATGCCGAGGGTGAATCGCAGGGTGCGGGCGGCGAGGCGGGGATAGGACACGGTCATCTTCTGATCCAACCACGCGTCCCGACGCAGCAGAGACGTGGCAATGGGCCGATGTTCTGGGAGGATTCCGGCATGCAACTTCCCCGGGCGCACTCCGTTGGCGGGGACGCCGTGGACTGGGGCCTGATCGGCGGCCTCGTCGCCGTGGCCGCCATCGTCATCGGCGACGCGGCCTCGGGTGTCCAGCTCGCCGGCACGTACGCCGTGGGCGCGCTCATCGCCTCGATCGTCAGTACGACAGGTCGGACGGCGGCGGTCGCCATACTCTCGGTGGTGGCCTCGATCGCGGCCGGATCGTGGCACGACAGCTTCGGTGATCGCGAGTGGGGAGCTCGCGTCATCGCGTGCACGGTCATCGCCGGCCTCGCCGTGTGGTCAGCGCACAACCGCGCGCGGCGCGAAGCCCGGCTCTCCCGCATCACGGCGATCGCCCAGACGGCCCAGGAAGCCGTGCTGCGACCGCCGCCCAACACCATTGGTTCGCTCAACATCGCGGTGAGGTACGTGTCGGCCGCCCAGGACGCGATGGTCGGCGGCGATCTGTACGAGGTCGTGGAGACCCCCACGGCCACGCGGCTCATCGTCGGCGATGTGCGAGGCAAGGGGCTGGACGCGGTGCGAACTGCGGCGACGGCGCTCGGCGCATTCCGGCAGTCCGGCTACAAGGAGCCTGACGTCGCCGCGGTGGCCCGCGCGCTCGACGACGTCATCGCCCGGGTGGTCGAGGACGAGGAGTTCACCACCGCGCTGCTGGCCGAGTTCAGCGGTGAGCGGGTGACGTTCGCCAATTGCGGTCACCACCCGCCATACCTGATCCGGCTCTCGAAGGGCGTACTCCTCGACACCGGGCCGACGACGCCCCCGCTGGGACTCGGTGCCAATCCGGGCCTGTCGGTGCACGAGTTCGTGGCGGGGGACCGGCTGCTGTTCTACACCGACGGGCTGGTCGAGGCGCGCAACCGCAAGGACGTGTTCTTCCCGCTCGAGGAGCATCTCGCCGAGCTGGGGACCGGAGGGCTTCACTGGGCGCTGGAGGCCTTGACCGAACGGCTCAGGAAGTACGTCGGCGGGCACATCCGCGACGATGTCGCCCTCATCCTCGTGGAGAAGCGTGAGGCTGCGCGGGAGGACGTCGAGGCGTCGAGCCAGCCGGCCCGCACGGAACCGGAGTACCCGTCCCGGGATCGGCGGGCCCGGCCCACGCCCTGATCGCTGTCGGGAGCGGCAAGTAGCCTTGGCGTATGACTACGCCCGACCGTCGCATCCTGCTGGTCCACGCCCATCCGGACGACGAGACGATCGGCAACGGCGCCACGATGGCCAAGTATGTCGACGAGGGTGTGCAGGTCACCCTCGTCACGTGCACGCTCGGCGAGGAGGGCGAGGTTCTCGTCCCGGAGCTGGAGCACCTGGCTGCCGACAAGACCGACGCCCTCGGCGCCCACCGCATCGAAGAGCTCGACCTCGCGATGAAGGCGTTGGGCGTCACCGACCACCGGTTCCTCGGAGGTCCCGGCCGTTACCGCGACTCGGGCATGAAATGGGACGACAACGGCGCCGCCACGGTGGCCGACGACACCCGCCCCGACACGTTCTGGCACGCCGATCTCAACGAGGCCGCCGATCTGCTCGTCGAGATCATCCGCGAGGTCCGGCCCCAGGTCGTCGTCACCTACGACCAGTTCGGCGGCTACGGGCACCCCGACCACATCCAGAACCACCGCGTGACGACCTATGCGGTCGCGCTCGCGGCGGTGCGGTCCTACAAGCCGGAGCTGGGCGAGGCCTGGGACGCGCCGAAGGTCTATTGGACCGCGATGTCGAAGTCGCAGATGAGCGAGGGCATCCGCGCGCTGCGGGAGGCCGGCGACACCACGACGTTCGAGGACTGGGATCCCGACAACCTGCCCTTCGGGGCCTCCGACGAGGAGCTGGATGCGGTGGTCGACGGCATGCTGTACGCCGACGCGAAGATGGAGGCGATGAAGGCGCACGCCACCCAGATCACCCTGGACGGGCCGTTCTTCGCGCTCTCCAACAATCAGGGCAACCAGGTCTGGGGCAAGGAGTATTACCGACTGGCCAAGGGCACGCCCGGTCCGGTCGGCGCCAGCGGACTCGAGGAAGACCTCTTTGCGGGGATCTGACTAGTGCCGGCGTCCAGCCGTCGAGATCCCGTGTTCAGACGCGCCGTCCTCGTCATCGTCGGGGCCTACCTCTGTCTCGTCGGTGCGCTGGTGCATCGCCAGGCCGCATACGCCCATGGGGTCACCTGGCCGTGGGGTCTGGTCCTGGTGCTGGCTGCCACCGTTGCGGTGGTGCGGGCGGCGATGGGCTTCAGCCGGCTCGGCGCGGCCTGGCTCGGACTGGGTTGGGCGTTGGCCCTGACCGGGCTGCAGCTCTGGTACAAGTTCTGGCCGGGCCACAGCTATCTGGTGACGACGGACTGGCTGGGTTGGGGGTTCGCTGCCGGGTGCCTGGGGGTCATCGTGGTCGGAGCCGCACGCACTCCTACCCTTGACCAATGACCGCAGAGCTGGAAGCCAGCGCGTTTCGCGGCGCACTGGGTCGGTTTGCCAGCGGCGTCACGGTTGTCTCGACCGTCCTCGACGGCATCGATCACGCCATGACCGCAAGCGCGTTCACGTCGGTCTCACTCGATCCGCCTCTGGTGCTGGTGTGTTCGCACAAGACCAGTCGATTCCACGAGGCGGTGCTCGAGACGGGTTTCTGGGCGGTGTCGATCCTCGCCGAGGAGGGCTTGGCCGCGTCGGCCTGGTTCGCCAACCGCGGACGTCCACTGGAGGACCAGCTGAAGGGCATCGCGTACCACCGCGGCGACTCGGGTGCCGCCTTGCTCGACGACTCGCTCTCGTGGTTGGAGTGCACCACACAAGCTGTCCATGACGGTGGTGATCACACGATCCTGGTCGGAGCAGTCATCGGCGCCGCGGTCCGTGACACCGTCGACGATCCGTTGCTCTACTACCGCTCGCACTACGGCACGATGGTCCGCAGACCGGAGTCCGAGACGAGCGTTCTGGGAGACAAGCATGACCGATCAGCCTGACGACGAGGCGGTGCAGCCCGACGAGAAGTCGGCTGATCCCGCGCCGGAGACGGACCTCGCCGCCGATCCTGAGGTCGCCGCCGAGCCCGGCCTGGTCGTCGAGGACGATGTGGAGTTCGATCTCGGCGAGAGCGAGGACGTTCCGTCGGTTGCCGAGCGCGAGGAGATCGAGGAACCGGACGCGGCTGCCGAGCCGGCCGAGGCTGTTGCCGCCGAGGAGCCGGACGCGGCGGAGGAGCCGGTTGAGACCGTTGAGCCGGAGGCCGACGCCGCCGTGGACGACTCGGAGGTAGACGACCGACCCACGCAGGAATGGCTCATGCCCGAGTCTGAGCCTGAACCGGCGATCGAGGCCGCCACGGCTGTCGTACCCGCCTGGGCTGCAGGTCTCTCGCATGACAGTGACGAACCACCGCCACCGTACGAACCACCGCTCGATGGCGGAGACGACGGCAACGATGGAGATGACGGCGAAAGGAAGAGCCATCGCGGGCGTCGCATCGTGCTCGGAGTCGTGGCGGTCCTCGCTGCGCTCTACGTCGTGGGCTATTTCCTGACCGGCACCCGCATGCCCGCCCACGCGACGATCGGTCCAGTCGACGTGAGCGGCATGTCGCCGTCCGCCGCACGCACCGCCGTCGACAAGGCGCTGACGCCGCACGCCGCAGACCCGGTGGTGCTCACCCACGGCAAGTCCGAGTTCCACGTCACCCCCGCCGATGCGGGTCTCGCGCTGAACCTCGACCGCACGATCGACCGGGCCGGCGGCACGCGCAGCTGGAAGCCGGCCGACATCGCCGGACTGTTCTTCGGCAAGCACAAGAGCGCGCCGGTGCTCGACGTCGACGATGCCAAGCTGCAGGGCGCCCTCGCCACGATCGGTACCGCGGTGGACAGGGACGTCGTCGAGCCGCAGATCACGTTCCCGAAGGCCAAGCCTCTCGCCCGCCAGCCGAAGGCCGGACTCAAGGTCGACCGCGCAGCGACCGAGAAGGCCATCCACGCGACCTATCTCGTCAGCACCGAGCCAGTGACCGTGCCAACAGTCGTGGTCAAGCCGACCGTCGACAGCGATGCTCTCGACGAGGAGATGACCTCGTACGCCAAGCCGGCGGTCAGCGCACCGGTCACGATCGCCGTCGGGAGCAAGAAGGTGTCCCTCCCGGTCACCGCCTATGCGCCGGCTCTCGTCGTGCGGGTCGAGGACGGCAAGCTGACCCCGTACATCGATCCCAAGAAGCTCGCCGGCCCATTGACCAGCACGACCACCGGCATCGGCACCAAGGCCGTCGACGCAACCGTCAAGATCGAGAACAACAAGCCGGTCATCGTGCCCGGCAAGCCCGGTGTCGGGCTCCAGCCTGCTGAGATGGCCAGGAAGCTGGTCCGGGTGCTCGCCAAGTCCGGCGATGAGCGCAAGGTCTCGGTCAAGGCCAAGGTCGTCGAGCCGCTGGTCACGACCGCCGACGCCAAGGCGCTCAAGATCACCGAGCGCATCAGCAACTTCGAGACGGACTTCCCGTTCGCGCCCTACCGCAACCAGAACCAAGGTCGTGCCGCGCAGCTCATCAACGGCACGATCCTCAAGCCGGGGCAGACGTTCAGTCTCAACAAGACCGTGGGGGAGCGCACGGTCGCCAACGGCTTCACGGTCGGCACCGTCATCAACGGCGGTGTGTTCCGTGAAGAGCTCGGCGGAGGCGTCTCGCAGGTCGCGACCACCGCCTACAACGCCGGCTTCTTCGGCGGGATGGTCGACGTCGAGCACCACCCGCACGCGTTCTTCATCAGCCGGTACCCGGTCGGGCGCGAGGCCACGGTCTACTGGGGCAGCCTCGACATGCAGTTCAAGAACCCCACCAAGTACGGCGTGCTGATCCGTGCCTGGGTCGTCCCGGGCACTCCATCGTCGGCCGGCCAGATGCACGTCGAGCTGTGGAGCACCAGAGTCTGGGACATCAAGGCAGGAGCGTCGGCCAAGCGCAACTTCCGCTCGCCGGGCACCCAGTACGACGACACCGACAAGTGCGTGCCACAGGACCCGGTGGGCGGCTTCGACATCGACGTCTACCGCTACTTCTACCGTCCGGGATCCAGCGTCAAGGTGAAGTCGGAGACCAAGACCGCCCACTACCAGGCAGCCGACCACGTCATCTGCGGCAAGAAGCCGAGCTGACCGAGGCCGCCCGCGGCCTCGCGTCAGCTCGCGCCAGCGAAGCGTGAGCGGGTCACGGCGAAGCCGTCCGGACGCGAGGCGTGGCGAGATGACCGCTTAGCTGCCGGGAGGCTGGACGTACCGGTAGTCGTGGTGGTCGGCGAATTCGTACGCCTCGTAGAGCGCAAGCGCGGCAACATTCGATCGCATGGTCTGCAGGTACGCCTTGTCGGCGCCGCGTTCGACTGCCCACGCCAGTGACGTGTCGACCACCCGCCGCGCGAGGCCCTTCCGACGCGCCTCTGGCAGCACTTCGACACAGGCGAGCCCCGCCCACTCGCCGGTGACGACGACCCGCCCTATCGCGACGACGGGCGTACCGATCGACACGAAGCCGACCGTCGACGGTGCCTCCAGCACGGCACGAGCGGCGTCGGGGTCGTTGACGCGGCCATAGCGCGCGAGCCATTCGTCGTCCGCCGCCGCGCTGATGCGTGCGTCCGGATCGGTCACGTACGCCGGTTCGAGATCCGCGACCTGGACGACCGCGCCGCCGTAGTAGCCGGCCATCGGGAGCCAGCCGGCCGAGCTGAACGCGTCATCTCCGTCGGAGCCGACGACGACCTGGGCCAGAGCCGGGAGGGACCGCCCAGCGTAGAAACCGGTGACCCGTTCGAGCGCCTGGTCGAACGGCATGCCGGGGGAGCCGTGCACGGCAACGGAGTTGGCGCGCCCGGTGAACCCGTCCGACGCCCGGAGCTCCCACTCACCGAGCGCGACCGATTCGATCGCCGGCCATCCGCGCGAGGTGATGCGAGTCAGCTCGGCGGGATCGATCGCCGACGCGCGACGGCGCCGCAACGGTCGATCGGGGACCGCCTTCCAGGTCACCACCGACGCCCGCGCGATGACGGCCGTACGACCATCGCGCCGCTCGACCGTGATCGAGTCGGTATCGACCGCGAGCACGCGTCCGACGACGTCATTGAGAGCCGGTCCGCCGGAAGGCCCGACGCCGCCCGCGAGGTGCCGGACGACCACGCGGACGCCGGGCGTCGGGGTATCGGGGGTCACCCGGCAAGGCTTTCATGTCATCAGGTGGACCTGCTGCGCGCACCAGAAGGAGCGGCCGGGATAATGGAGTCGAACCCCTGAAGGAGAACGCCCGTGACGTACGTGATCGCCCAGCCGTGTGTGGATCTCAAGGACCGCGCTTGTGTGGACGAATGTCCGGTCGACTGCATCTATGAGGGCAACCGGATGCTCTACATCCACCCCGACGAGTGTGTCGACTGTGGTGCCTGTGAGCCGGTGTGTCCGGTCGAAGCGATCTTCTACGAGGACGACACCCCGGCGGAGTGGAAGGACTACTACGCCGCCAATGTCGACTTCTTCGATGATCTCGGTTCGCCCGGCGGCGCCGCCAAGCTCGGTGTCATCGACAAGGACCACCCGC
>JAWWPE010000429.1:0-5681 GCA_033850895.1 Nocardioidaceae bacterium
GACACCGTCGTTGGATGACCGTTGCCGAGGAGAGCGCACATGGGCAAGACACTTGCCGAGAAGATCTGGGAAGAGCACGTCGTACGCAGCCACGAGGGCGAGCCCGACCTGCTCTACATCGACCTCCACCTGATTCACGAGGTGACGAGCCCGCAGGCCTTCGACGGACTCCGGCTCTCCGGTCGCACCGTTCGCCGCCCTGACCTCACGCTGGCGACCGAGGACCACAACATCCCGACGACCGACCTCGACAAGCCGATCGCCGACCTGGTGTCCCGCACCCAGGTCGAGACGCTGCGCCGCAATTGCGAGGAGTTCGGCGTCCGGCTGCATCCCATGGGCGACATCGATCAAGGCATCGTGCACGTCGTCGGCCCGCAGCTCGGGCTGACGCAGCCCGGCATGACGATCGTCTGCGGCGACTCGCACACGTCGACCCATGGCGCGTTCGGCTCGATCGCCTTCGGCATCGGCACCTCCGAGGTCGAGCACGTGCTCGCCACCCAGTCGCTGTCGCAGGCCAAGCCCAAGATGATGGCCGTCGAGGTCGTCGGCGACCTGCCCGCCGGGTCGACCGCCAAGGACCTGATCCTGGCGCTGATCACCCAGGAGACCACCGGTGGTGGCCAGGGCTACATCGTCGAATATCGCGGTGACGCCATCCGCGCCCTGTCGATGGAAGCCCGCATGACGATCTGCAACATGTCGATCGAGTGGGGTGCCAAGGCCGGCCTCATCGCTCCGGACCAGACGACGTACGACTACCTCAAGGGCCGCCCGAGTGCGCCGACCGGAGCCGACTGGGACGCCGCTGTCGCGCACTGGGACAGCCTGGTCACCGATGACGACGCCGAGTTCGACAAGGTCATCACGATCGACGCCTCGACGATCACACCATTCGTCACCTGGGGCACCAACCCCGGTCAGGGTGTGCCGCTGTCGGGCAATGTGCCCGATCCGGCGTCGTTCGAGGACGACAACGAGCGCATCGCCGCCGAGAACGCTCTCGTCTACATGGGCCTCGAGGCCGGCACCCCGATGAAGGACATCAAGGTCGACACGGTCTTCATCGGCTCGTGCACCAACGGCCGCATCGAGGACCTCCGGGTTGCCGCGTCCCTGATCGAGGGTCACAAGGTCGCCGCCGACACCCGCATCCTGGTCGTGCCGGGTTCGGTGCGCGTACGCCTGCAGGCCGAGCAGGAAGGCCTCGACGTGATCTTCAAGGACGCCGGCGCCGAATGGCGTGGTGCGGGTTGCTCGATGTGCCTGGGCATGAATCCTGACCAGCTGACGCCGGGGGAGCGCAGCGCCTCGACGTCCAACCGCAACTTCGAGGGACGGCAGGGCAAGGGCGGGCGTACGCACCTGGTGTCTCCCGATGTCGCCGTCGCCACCGGGATCCTCGGCCACCTGGCCGGACCCGCCGATCTCGCCGAGCTCGCGAAGGCAGGAGCCTGACCATGGAGAAGTTCTCGACCCACACCGGTGTCGGCGCCCCTTTGCGCCGCAGCAATGTCGACACTGACCAGATCATCCCCGCCGTCTGGCTCAAGAAGGTCACCCGCGATGGCTTCGAGGAGGGCCTGTTCTCGGCCTGGCGCAACGATCCGTCGTTCGTGCTCAACCAGGACGCCTACAAGAACGCCACGGTCCTGGTCGCCGGGCCTGACTTCGGCACCGGCTCGTCACGCGAGCACGCCGTCTGGGCGTTGCAGAACTATGGCTTCAAGGTCGTCATCTCGCCGCGGTTCGGCGACATCTTCCGGGGCAACTCCGGCAAGGCCGGGCTGCTCGCCGCACAGGTCGACGACAAGGTCGTTCAGCGGTTGTGGGACTACCTCGACGAGGTGCCCGGCGCGTCGATCACGATCGATCTCGAGAGTCGCACGGTCAAGGCCGGCGACGGCATCGACGCGATCGAGGACTCGTTCACGATCGACGACTACACCCGGTGGCGTCTGCTCGAAGGCCTCGACGACGTCGGTATCACCCTCAGCCACGAGGACGACATCAACGCCTACGAAGCCAGCCGTCCGAGCTTCAAGCCCGTCACGCTCTGACTCGTGGCGCTAGGTCCAGATGCGGATCGAGCTGACCACGCCTGACGGGTCGGTCTCGACGAACACCCGCTGACCCACGCGCAGGTGCCGGATGTGCTCGGCGACGGACTCGGCCGGGAAGTCCAGCGGCATGCCGTCATCGGTGAGCAGCTGCCCGGCGCGGGTGGTCTGATCGAAGCTCGACACGGTGCCCTGCATGGCACTCACCCTAGTCAGCGCGTGAACGATTAGGCTCGCCCCCATGCAACATCGTCCGGTCCCGCGCACCATCAGGGTGATCAAGTTCTTCCTCCGCCCGCTGTTGATGGTCTTCACCAAGCGCGACTGGCAGGGGATGGAGAATCTGCCCGACGGCGGATTCGTGCTCGCGCCCAATCATCTCTCCCACCTCGACCCGTTCCTGATCGCGCACTTCATGCTCGACAACAACATCCCGCCGCAGTTCCTGGCGAAGGACACGTTGGTCGACGCGAAGTGGTTCGGCTGGATCCTCCGGACCGCCGACCAGATCCCGGTCTACCGCAGCACCCAGGGCGCCGCGGAGTCCTTGCGGGCCGCGTCGGCGGCGGTCGAGGCCGGCAAGGTCGTGACGATCTACCCGGAGGGCACGATCACGCGGGACCCGGCGGCCTGGCCGATGACCGGTCGAACGGGAGCCGTACGCGTTGCGCTGGCCACCGGCAAGCCCCTCGTGCCACTCATGCAGTGGGGCCCGCAGGAGATCCTGTGGCCGTACGCCAAGAAGGTACGACTGCTCCCGCGCAAGACGATCCACATCCGCGTCGGCAAGCCCGTCGACCTCAGTGCGTACGCCGGCAAGCCGCTCACCGAAGCCGTTCTGCACGAGGCAACCGGGCTGTTGATGGATACCCTCACCAGCATGATGGCGGAGGTGCGCGGAGAGCTGCCCTCGACAGCGCGCATCGATGTGCATACCTTGGGCAAGCCACGCAGCAACTACAAGCGCTGAACCTTTGAAGAGATGGGACTCGTGACGATGGCGAAGACCGCGGTGATGGGCGCTGGATCCTGGGGCACCGCGTTCGCGCTCGTGCTGGCCGATGCCGGCAACGAGGTACGCATGTGGGGGCGGCGCACCGAGGTCTGCGACAACATCAACCTCAAGCACGAGAACACCGACTACCTCCCAGGCATCGAGCTGCCCGACGCCGTCTCGGCGACCCATGACCCGGCCGAGGCGATGGCCGCCGCCGAGATCGTGGTGCTGGCCGTGCCGTCGCAGCAGCTGCGGGTCAACCTCGAGTCGTGGAGCGAGCACATCCCGGCCGACGCGATCCTGGTGAGCCTGATGAAGGGCGTCGAGCTCGGCACCCACAAGCGGATGAGTG
The DNA here is from genome assembly GCA_033850895.1 of Nocardioidaceae bacterium. Taxonomy (GTDB): domain Bacteria; phylum Actinomycetota; class Actinomycetes; order Propionibacteriales; family Nocardioidaceae; genus Aeromicrobium. The sequence goes on from JAWWPE010000429.1 coordinate 3,413, forward strand.
AGGTGATCGCCGAGATCACCGGCGCCGGCCCCGACCGCATCGCCGTGGTGTCCGGTCCCAACCTGGCGCGCGAGATCGCCAACCGTGAGCCGGCCGCGAGCGTCGTGGCCTGCGCGGACCAGGCCGTTGCCGAGAGACTGCAGAAGGCGTGCCACACCGCGGCGTTCCGTCCGTACTCGATGACCGATGTCGTCGGTTGTGAGCTCGCCGGCACCGCCAAGAACATCATCGGTCTCGCCGTCGGCGTGTGCGTAGGCCTCGGCTACGGCGACAACACCAAGGCGTCGGTCATCACCCGTGGTTTGGCCGAGACGGCTCGGCTCGGTGCCGCGATCGGTGCCGATCCCTCGACGTTCATGGGGCTTGCCGGCATGGGTGACCTCGTGGCGACGTGTTCGTCGCCCTTGTCGCGCAACCGTACGTTCGGAGAGAAGCTCGGTCAGGGCATGTCGGTCGACGAGGTCGCCAGCCAGACCAGCCAGGTCGCTGAGGGCGTGAAGTCGTGCCAATCGGTCAGCGAGCTGGCCAAGATGCATGACGTCGAGATGCCGATCGTCGAGCACGTGGCGGCGCTGATCGCCGGCGAGATGAGCCCGGACGATCTGGTCTCGGCGCTGATCTCGCGCCAGGCCAAGCCCGAAAAGGTCTAGCCACTCGACCTAGCTGACGGCGGCCAGGACGTTCTGGATGTCGATCCAGAGGTCCTCGACGTCCTCGATGCCGACCGAGAACCGGATGAGCCCCTCAGGCACCGAGTCGGGCTCGCCTGCGTGGCGACGGCGGCGCTCCCAGGTGGATTCGACCCCGCCAAGACTCGTGGCATAGGTGATGATGTCGCTCTGCTCGGTCATCTTCTGCGCCGCGGCCGGACCGGCGGCGATCTCGAACGCGATGATCGTGCCGAAGCCGGGATAGCGCGACGAGGTGACCAGCCGGGAAGCCGAGAGCCGCTTGTGCAGCTCGCGCGCATTGGCCTCCGCCCGGTCGAGGCGTACGTGGAGGGTGCGCATGCCGCGGGCGGCGAGCCAGGTCTCCATCGCGCCAGGAATCGCGCCGAGTGTGGAGCGCCGGGCCTCGATCGCCCGGTGTGCCCGGTCGCTGTTGGTCACGATGGCGCCGAGGACCACATCGCTGTGGCCGGACAGCAGCTTCGACGCCGAGTGCACGACGAAGTCGGCACCCAGCGCGAGCGGACGCTGGCGCAGGGGGGTGGCGAAGGTGTTGTCGACCGCGACGGCGGCGCCGGCCTGGGAGGCGGCGCGGGCGATGGCTTCGATGTCGGCGATCTGCAGGCCCGGATTGGTGGGCGACTCGATCCAGACCAGGGCGGCGCTCTCGGCGGCGGCGATCACCGCTGCGGTGTCCTCGATGTCGACGAGGCGGAGCTCGATCTGCCCGCGACGGGCTCGCTCGCGCAGCTGGCTGACCGTGCCGTAATAGGCGTCGGTCGGCGCGACGACGGCAGCCTTCGCCGGTACCAGGTCGAACAGCGCCGTGGTGGCGGCGATGCCGGACCCGAAGGCAAGGGCGCGTCCACCCTCGAGGGCCCCGAGCACGGTCTCGAAGGAGTCCCAGGTGGGATTGCCGTGGCGGCCGTACTCCGACGCACCGCCCGGCACCAGTGCGCTGGCGAGCGTGATCGGTGCGTTGAGCGGACCCCCGGGAACGCGGTCCGGTCTTCCCGCGCCGACCGCGATGGTCGAGGGCGAAAGATCGTGTCCGTGCATGAGGACATCATGCCCTGACCGGTATCGTGCTCCGCAATGAGCCTCTCGATGGACCCCTCAGTCGACAAGCCCCGCCTGGCCGTGATCTTTGGCGGTCGTTCCAGTGAACACGGCGTCTCGTGCCTCACCGCTCGCGAGGTGTTGGCGGTGATCAACCACGATCGCTACGACGTCCAACCGATCGGCATCACCCGCGAAGGTGCCTGGGTCGTCGAGACCGCGCAGTGGCCCGAGCTCGTGGCCGGGCAGCTGCCGTCCGTCCGTGAGGATCTGCCGGCGTTCAGCTGGGATGACCTTGCGGGATTCGATGTCGCCCTGCCGCTGCTGCACGGCCCGTGGGGTGAGGACGGGACAATCCAGGGGCTGCTGGAGATGGCGGACGTACGTTATGTGGGTGCCGGCGTGCTCGCGAGCTCGGTGGCGATGGACAAGCCGTTCACCAAGACGGTCTTCTCGGCCGCCGGACTTCCGCAGATCCCCTACGTCCCGGTGCTGCCATGGCAGAGGGACGGCCAGCGCGATCGCGACGAGGCGCGCATACG
>JAWWPE010000450.1:0-2700 GCA_033850895.1 Nocardioidaceae bacterium
TCGGCCGCCACGCTGATCACGAACACCTTGGCCTCGGGCCCGGGCGGCAGGAAATCACTCATCAGGTCACCACCTTGAACAATCCGTCGCGGGGCGAGACGTCGCCGCGAGCCGTACGCAGGGCTTCCACCGCTGCGCGAGCTTCATCGGTCAGCTCGGCCGGCACCTGCACGTCGACCGTCACCAGGAGATCGCCGTGCCCGCCGGCCTTGCGGAGCGCGCCCTTGCCGCTCGCCCGGAACGTGCGGCCGGTCGGTGTGCCCGCCGGGATGCGGATGCGTACGGGCGCTCCGTGCAGGGTCGGCACCTGGATCTCCGCGCCGAGTGCCGCCTCGTCGAAGGCGACCGGCACGGTGATCGTCAGGTGGTCGCCCTTGCGGCCGAAGATCTTGTGCGGCTCGACGTGGACGAGCAAGAACAGGTCGCCGGCAGGTCCACCGGCGTCGCCCTTGGCTCCCTTGCCCTTGATCCGGATGCGCTGACCGTCCTTGACCCCGGCCGGCACCTTGACCTGCAGGGTGCGGCTCGACGGGGCGCGGCCCGAACCGTGGCAGGTCTCGCACGGATGCTCCACCAGCAGGCCACGGCCGCGGCACAGGTCACAGGGTTCGGTCATCGCGAACACGCCCCCGGCCGCGCCGGTCTGCATGCCGCTGCCCTGGCACTTCGTGCACACCTTCGGGGTGGTGCCCGGCTTCGCCCCGGTGCCGTGACACGTGGGGCACGGCTCGTCGCTGGTCAGCCGCAACGGAAGCGTCGCACCGTCGACGGCCTGCTCGAAGGTGATCGTCGCCTCGGTCTCGAGATCGTCACCCTTGCGGGCCTGCGGCTGGCGCTGGCGTCCACGGCCGCCCCGGCCGCCGCCGAAGAGGCCGCCGAACAGATCGCTCATGTCGAAGTCGGCCTGGGCTCCTCCGGGCGGACGGAATCCACCCGGCTGGCCGCCGCGGAACTGCCCGAACATGCTGCGCTGCTCGTCGTACTCCTTGCGCTTGTCCTTCGACGAGAGCACGGCGTACGCCTCGGAGATCTCCTTGAAGCGCTCCTCGGCGGCCTTGTTGCCCGGGTTGGAGTCGGGGTGGTTGTCACGCGCCAGCTTGCGATAGGCCTTCTTGATCTCGTCCTGTGACGCGTCCTTCTTGACGCCGAGGACCTTGTAGAAGTCCTTGGTCGCCCAGTCACTCGCTGCCATGTCTCACCCCTCCTCTCGTTACTCGTCGGGTGCTTCGTCGGTCAGTGGAGCTTCCTCAGGCTGCGCCTCGGGTTCGGCCGTTGCGGGGTCGACCACTCCGACGGTCGCCGGTCGGATCACCCGGTCGCCATGCTTGTAACCCGTACGCATCACGCTGTGGATCGTCGTGGTGTCGACGTCGGCGGACTCACCCGCGTGGAACACCGCTTCGTGCAGCGACGGGTCGAACGGCTCACCCTCGGCGCCGAATGCCTCCAGCTTGTGCTTGCCGGCCACCTGCTGGATCGCGTCGGCGACGGCCTTGAATCCGCCTTCGAGCTCACCGTGGTCGGCGGCTCGACCGATGTCGTCGAGCACCGTCAGGAGCGACTGCAGGACTGCAGTCTCACCCTGTGCACGTACGAGCTCGCGATCACGGTCGACCCGTCGCTTGTAGTTGACGTACTCCGCCTGGAGTCGCTGCAGGTCGGCCGTGCGCTCGGCCAGCTGCTGCTCCAGGGACGGCTCGGCGGGGGCCTCGGCCGGCGGAGCTTCCTCCGCCGGCGTCGGCTCCTGCTCGGTGTCCGTGCCGTCTACCGGCTCGGTCACTTCTGCCCGTCCGACGAGTCAGCGCTGGTCGGCTCGTCGTCGACGATCTCGGCATCGACGACGTCGTCGTCATCGCTGTCCGCGCCGTCGGCCGGCGGGGCGTCGGCACCCGAAGCCTGCGCCTCGGCAGCGGCAGCCTCGTAGATCGCAGTACCGATCTTCTGGGCCGACTCGCTCAGCTTGGCGGTGGCCGACGCGACGGCGTCGGTGTCATCACCCTTGAGCGCTTCGTTGACCGCGTCGACATCGGCCTGGACCTCGGACTTGAGGTCATCGCCGATCTTGTCGGCGTTCTCGGCCAGCTGCTTCTCGATGCCGTGCACCAGCGACTCCGCCTGGTTGCGCGTCTCGACCTCTTCGCGACGCTTGCGGTCCTCCTCGGCGTACGCCTCGGCGTCCTTGACCATCTTGTCGATGTCGTCCTTGCTGAGCGCGGAGCCGCCGGTGATCGTCATCGACTGCTCCTTGCCGGTGCCACGATCCTTGGCGGACACGTTGACGATGCCGTTGGCGTCGATGTCGAACGTGACCTCGATCTGCGGCACACCGCGCGGCGCCGGGGGCAGCCCGGTCAGCTCGAACGTCGCCAGCAGCTGGTTGCCCGAGGCCATCTCGCGCTCGCCCTGGTAGACCTGGATCGCCACGGACGGCTGGTTGTCGTCAGCAGTCGTGAAGACCTCGGACCGCTTGGTCGGGATCGTGGTGTTGCGCTCGATGAGCTTGGTCATCACGCCACCCTTGGTCTCGATGCCGAGGCTCAGCGGTGTGACGTCGAGGAGCAGGACGTCCTTGACCTCACCCTTGAGCACGCCGGCCTGCAGGCTGGCGCCGATGGCCACGACTTCGTCGGGGTTGACGCCCTTGTTGGGCTCCTTGCCACCGGTCAGCTCCTTGACCAGCGCGCTGACGGCCGGCATACG
>JAWWPE010000099.1:0-5927 GCA_033850895.1 Nocardioidaceae bacterium
TGCTGCACGAGGCCGGGCTGGCGGTGCCGGCGTATGTCGTTGCGCGGGTCGACCGTCCGATTCCGGCAGAGGTGCACGACCTCGGACTCCCCGTGTTCGTCAAGCCGGCACGTGCCGGCTCCAGCTCCGGCGTCATGATGGTCGACCACTGGGACGAGCTCGACCACGCCATCACCAAGGCCCGTGACTTCGATCCGAAGGTGGTCGTCGAGGCCGCCGCGCGGGGAAAGCGCGAGCTGGAGTGCGCCGTGATGCAACAGCCCGACGGCACGCCCGTTGCCAGCGTCGTCGGCGAGATCACCGTCGAGGAGACCTCGAGCCACGAGTTCTACGACTTCGAGGCGAAGTACCTCGACGGCACCAGCGTCAACATCGTCCCGGCCGACATTCCCGAGACGTTGAGCGAACGCATTCGCACCTATGCCGTGCAGGCGTTCGAGGCGATCGGTTGTGAAGGGCTGGCGCGCGTCGACTTCTTCGACACGCTCGACGGCCTGATCATCAACGAGATCAACACCATGCCCGGGTTCACCCCGTTCTCGATGTTCCCGCTGTTGTGGGAGACGAGCGGTGTGCCGTACGCGGAGCTGGTCGACCGACTGATCCAGCTGGCGCTGAACCGCCCCACCGGGCTGCGCTGAGCGTCAGACGCAGGGCTTCACGTCGGGGTCGTGGCGCCCGATCGAGTCCGAGAGGTCGACGAGCGCGTCGGCCTCCGGGGCGTAGTCGTGAGGTACCTCGACGCTGACGTAGAACTTGCGCCCGATCGTGGTGAACACATAACCGTCCGCCGTCGTCTCGGAGAACCACCCGACGCCGTCCACCATGTCGCAGCGTGACGCCGGCCCGAGCTTGGCGGGCTTCTCCACCCCGCACCGCAGGATGATGGCCGGATCACCCCAGGCGGCGGCGTTCTCGCCCTTGACCCGGCGATCCTTCTGACCGGCGACCTTGACCGGTCGGTCGGCGAACAGCCCACCGCAGTCGACTTTGGTGTGCGGGGTCGTCGGATAGGTGTCGACCGAGAGTTCGGATCCGCAACCTGCGAGCGGGACGAGCAGCAGCAGAGCGGGTAGGAGCTTCTTCACGCCTCAGATGCGCACGATCGGGCAGGTCAAGGTGCGGGTGATGCCCGGAACTCCCTGGATGTTGGTGACCACCAGCGCACCGAGCTCATCGACGCTCGAGCCCTCGGCACGAACGATGACGTCATAGGGACCGGTGACGTCCTCGGCAAGTGTCACGCCGGGAATCTCAGCGATCGCCCTGGCGACGTCGGCGGCCTTGCCGACCTCGGTCTGAACCAGGATGTAGGCCTGTACAGCCATTCGAGACTCCTTTGCTTTGGGTGGAACGTTGCCACGCTATCCGATGTCGCGACACGGAAGGTGCGGCGCCTGCGAGACAATGCCTCATGGACTCAACCCCGGGGGCAGGCAGCGACGCAGGACCCACAGTCTCGGAGGTCGGCGAGTTCGGCCTGATCAACCTCGTCCGTGAGGCGATCGGTGACAACCGGCACATCCTGCTGGGTTCCGGCGACGACGCCGCACACGTCTCGACCAATGACGGCAGCTATCTCGTGTCGACCGATCTGCTCGTCGAGAATCGGCATTTCCGCCGCGACTGGTCGTCGCCGTACGACATCGGGCGCAAGGCCGCCGCCTGCAACCTGTCCGACATCAATGCGATGGGCGGGGTCGCCACCGCGTTGACGATCGGCTTCGGCGCGCCGGCGGATCTGCCGGTGGCATGGGCGGTCGAGATGACTCGGGGCTTCGAGACCGAGTGCGCGCATGTCGGTGCCCACATCGTCGGCGGTGACGTGACGTCCTCGGACGTGATCATCCTGGCGGTCACGGCGATGGGTGACGCCGTACGCCCGGTGCTCCGCAGCGGTGCGCTTCCCGGTGACGTCGTCGCGTTCGCGGGTCGGCTCGGACTCGCGGCGGCTGGGTTCGCGGCGCTGAGCCGCGGTTTCCGGTCGCCCAAGGCGGCTGTCGAGGCGCACCGGGTGCCCCATCCGCCCTACGCCGCCGGACCTCAGGCCGCCGGAGCGGGCGCGACGGCGATGACCGACGTCAGCGACGGCCTGATCGCCGACCTCGGACACATCGCCGATTCGAGCGGGGTCGCGATCGATGTCGACTCGTCGGCGTTCGAGATCAACGAGCCGATCCAGGCAGTCAGCTCCGCGCTAGGCGCCGACCCCTTGGCGTTCATGCTCAACGGCGGCGACGACTACGCCCTGGTGGCGACATTCAGCTCGCAGGCATCGCTTCCCGACGGGTGGACCCGGATCGGTGTCGCCTCAGAGGGCAGCGGCGTGACGGTCGACGGCGCGCCGTACGACGGTCCGGCCGGGCACGAACACTGGCGCTGAACGCGTCAGCTGATCCAGTAGCGGCGCTTCTGCGGGAGGCCGGGCTCGGCGTCGAAGATGCCCTCCAGCACGCCGCCATTGGCTTCGATGACCCTCCGCGAGGCGGTGTTGTCGACGTCGCAGGTCACCAGCACCGGGCTGATGCCGCGGGCACGCGCGATGTCGAGCGACTGCCGCAGGATCTCGGTGGCATGTCCGCGTCGCCGGAACGGCGGCCGCACGGCATACCCGATGTGTCCGCCGATCGTGCGAAGGAATTCGTTGAGGACGAACCGCACGGACGTACGCCCGACGATGTCGCCGTCGACGACCGCGACCAGCTCGGCGTGCTCCACGAAGCCGTCGGGGAGATCGATGCCGTCTTCCCACCCGTGCACGAGATCGACGTAGTCGGCCCAGGGCAGATCGGGCCGATAGCGGTACGACCAGTGGCCGCCCTCGGCCTCGAACTCCTTGACGGCGGCGAGGATCTGCCTCTCGTCGCCGACCTCCAACCGGCGCAGGATCAGGCTCAAGCCTGGATCCTCGCGAACGGTTGCGCGGCCTCGAGCTCGTACGCGATCTCCAGCAGGGTCTGCTCATCACCGTCATCGGCCGAGATGTGGACCCCGATCGGCATGTCCGCCGACGATCGTCCCAGCGGCAGGGAGATCGCCGGCCCACCAGAGGCGTTGTTGAGCGGGGTGAACGCCGCGTACTGGATGAGGCGCTCGAACACCACCGGGAAGTCGACGGCGGGGGAGAGGTAGCCGAGCTCCGGCGTGACATAGCCGAGCGTCGGCGACACGATAACGTCGACGTCTGCGAACGCCGCGTGATAGCGCTGGGTCGACCGCTTGAGTCCGCGGATCGCCACGGGCGTGCGCCACGACTGCCTGAGGAATCGAGCGGCCAGGCCGCGGGTGAACGGATCGGTGAGCGTCTTGTCGAAGTCGGGGCTCATGACCTTCTTGCCGAAGTGCTGGGTGGAGAACGCCAGCATGGCCCAGTAGTGCTTGAAATCCTCCATGAACCGCGTGTCGACCGGCAGCGCGACCTCGCTGACATCATGGCCGAGCGAGCTCAGCAGGCCGGCGGTGTGCTCGACGGCCTTGCGGGTGTCGTCGTCGGTCGGTACGCCAGTGACCGAGTCCAGGATCAGGCCGATGCGCAGTCGCCGGTCGGACGGTCCCTCGACGAGTCCGAGCTCGGGCATGCCCTTCGCGGGGAGGTGGGCCTGGGTCGCCGCCATGAAGTACGCGGTGTCGCGCACCGACCGTGACACGATGCCGTTGGAGACGATGTCGACCGGCAGCTTGGCGGCCTCGACAGCGGGCACGACCCGGTCACGGGTCGGCTTGAGCCCGACCAGGCCGCAGGCCGCAGCCGGGATACGAATCGAGCCGCCGCCGTCATTGGCATGCGCGATCGGCACGGCGCCGGCCGCAACGAGTGCCGCTGCTCCACCGGAGGAAGCCCCGGACGAATAGCCGGTGTTCCACGGATTCCGGGTCGGCGGGAGGGTTTCGTACTCGGTGCTGGCGTTGAAACCGAACTCGGGCATCGTCGACTTGCCGAGCACCGTGACCCCGGTCGACAGCAGCTGCTCGGTGAACGGGGCGTTCGAGGCAGCGGGACGTGCCTTGACCGCCAGCGAACCCTGGTCGGACGGCAGACCGGCGACATCGGTGTTGTCCTTGACCAGCGTTGGTACGCCGGAGAACACGCCGGCGCCGGGATGGTCGGAGCGGTCGAGCCCACGTTCGTAGTCGCGAAGCTGTACGCCGTTGAGCTCGGGATTGACCTGCTCGATCCGCGCGATGGCGGCTTCTGCGGCCTCGCGTGCGCTGATCTGCCCGCTGGAGATGGCAGCGGCGACCCCGACTGCGTCGAGGTCGCCGAGTGCGTCGTCGGTGAAAGCGTGGATCCGGGTCGTCGGCTCGTGGGTCACGAGACGACCTTAGAGGGCGAGCCGAAGGCCCGTCCCGGAGATGCAGGGACTAGCGGCTCACCTTGCCGGCCTTGAGGCACGACGTGCAGACGTTGACCCGCTGAGGGGTGCCCTTGATGACAGCGCGTACACGCTGGATGTTGGGATCGAAACGACGCTTGGTGCGCCGGTGCGAGTGGGAGACGTTGTGGCCGAAGCCGGGTCCCTTGCCGCACACATCACAGACCGCAGCCACGGCGAACTCCTGTTGGATCAGATTGCTTGGATGTTGGTGGGTGTCACCACGGCACTCATGGCCAGATGACAACCGCTCAAGAATAGCCGAAGACCCAACGCCGACCAAAACGCGACCCCACGCGGCCGACGCCACACCAGGGTCCGCGGTGCGGGCGGCCCCGACCGATAGCCTCGCCCCATGGGCCTCACCCTCAACAGCTCCGCCTTCCGGGCGTGGACGCAGCTGTGCGCCGGGGCCCTGTCCGATGCGCGGGCCGAGATCGACGCGCTCAACGTCTTCCCGGTGCCTGACAGCGACACCGGCACCAACGCGTACCTCACCTTCGTGGCCGGCGCCGATGCCGTCGCCGCGCTCGGCGCCGACGTCCCCCTGCCGGCGCTGGTCAAGGCGTACGTCGACGGCTTGCTGACCGGCGCCAAGGGCAACACCGGCGTGATCCTGTCGCAGCTCGTACGCGCCTGCTTCCGTGATCTCGACCTGGCCAGCGAGGTGACGGCCGCCGACGTGGCCCGCTCGTTCGTGGCGGCCTCCGACGCCGCCTGGGCCGCTGTCGGCGCACCCGTCGAGGGCACGATCCTGTCGGTCGCCAAGGCCGCCGCGGCTGGCGCAACAGAGGCGGCGCACGACGGAGTCGACGGCCGCACGGTGTTCGGCAAGGCCGCGTCGGCCGCCCGCACCGCGCTCGCGCACACGCCCGACCAGATGGCGCTCCTCGCCCGAGCCGGGGTCGTCGACGCCGGCGGTCGCGCGCTCGTGGTCGTGCTCGATGCGACCGAACAGGCGCTCACCGGCCGGGTACCCGAGCGAGTGGTCCAGAACGTTGCGATGCCCGTCATGGCCGGCGATGACCTCGTGCCGGGCGGCCCCGCGTACGAGGTCATGTACCTCCTCGAGGCCGATGACGACCGCATCCCGGCTCTGAGGGAGCTGTTGCTCCCACTGGGTGACTCGCTGGTCATCGTCGGCGGCGACCGGTTGTGGAACGTGCACGTGCACGTGGACGATGTCGGCGCGGCCATCGAGGGTGGCATCGCCGCGGGTCGTCCGTACCGCGTCGCGGTCACCCATTTCGCCGCCCAGATCGCCGCGCAACGCGAACCCCGCAAGGGTCGTGTCGTCATCTCCGCGACGACCGGCGCAGGCCTCACGGCGCTCTGCCAGGAAGCCGGAGCGCAGGCGCTGGAGTTCACCCGGGATCAGCCGCTGACCGTCGCTGACATGAGCGCCTCGCTGGCGGGCGCCGGCGCCGACGAGATCATCGTGCTGCCCAACAACTCGAGGTACGTCCGCCAGTTCGAGGCGGCCGCCCAGGCCGCGCGTCAGGTCGGCGTACGAGTCGCAGTCATCCCGACGACCGCCCAGGTGCAGGGTCTGGC
>JAWWPE010000135.1:0-2747 GCA_033850895.1 Nocardioidaceae bacterium
ACCTCGTCGCTGAACTGCGGGTCGAGGGAGACCTTGAAGCCGGCCTTCTTCAGGGCGGCCTCCGCGGCGTCGGCGTTCTTGCCGGTGTAGTCGACCACGTCGATCGGCTTGCGACCCTTGCTGGTCACCAGGTCGATCACCTGGCCAAGCTTGAGCGGACTCTTGCTCGTGTACTTGGCGGCCCCGATCACGTCGCCGTCGTCGACCTTCTCGTCATAGGCCTGCGTGATGCTGCCGATGCTCAGCCCGAGCGCCTTGAGGGCGGCCGTCGCTTCATCGACGGTCATGCCCTTCAGGTTCTTGGGCAGGTAGACCCGGTGCTTGCCCTTGGAGATGATGGCGTCGATCGTGCCGCCGGGCAGGATCTTGTGACCGGGGTCCGGGGTCGTCGAGATGACGACGCCGTTGTCGACGGTCTCGGAGTACTGCCGGCCGGCGACGTGCCACTTGAATCCCGCGCGCTCCGCGGCGGCCTTGGCCGACACCTCCGGGGTGCCGACGAGCCGCGGCGTGTCGGTGTAGCGACCGATGCCGATGTACCACCCGAGAAGGGCAGCGAGCAGCGCCAGCACGATCGACAGCACGAGCAGATTGCGACCGCGCTTCGAACGAGGCTGGTCGGAACGGATCTGCTTGTACTCCTCCGTCGACATCGCCGGGAGGAGGCCCGCGGGCGCGGCGGCAGTGACGGGTTCGGGGTCGCGCGACCACTGGACCGTCGGCTCCTGGATGCGTACGGCCTCGGTCGGGGCTGACTCAGACGCCGAAGAGACCACACCATCCCCGAGCCGTGGTACGACGACAGTCGAGTCCCCGTCGGGTTCGGGCGTCCGCGCGCCGGGCAGCAGATCGGCCACCAGGTCAGGATCGTCCTCCAGTCCGGCATCGATGGCACGCTGCACCGAACGGACCTGCTGCAGCATGACGCGCGCGTCGGTCGAGCGCTGATCACGATCGCGTACGGTCGCCCGGGCCACCAGGGCGTCGACGTACGGAGGGATGCCGCGCTGCACCGCCGACGGCTTGCCGATGTCTTCGTGCACGTGCTTGTACGCGACCTGGATCGGTGACTCGCCGGTGTGCGGCTTGACCCCGGTCAGCATCTCGTAGAGCATCGCGCCGCACGCGTAGACGTCAGAGCGGGCATCGGCACCCTCGTTGACCACGATCTCAGGCGCGAGGTAGGAGACCGTGCCGATCAGGGTGCCGCCGGTCGCCGTCGTCGCGGCGCTGACGGCCCTGGCGAGTCCGAAGTCGGCGACCTTGACCTTGCCGTCGGGGGTGATCAGGACGTTCTCGGGCTTCACGTCGCGGTGGATGATGTGCGCGGCATGGGCGGCCGACAGGGCGATCAGGATCTGTTCGAGCAGCTCGAGTGCGCGATGCGGAGGCATCGGCGACTCCTCGCGCATGATGTCGCGCAGCGTGCGACCGGGGACGTACTCCATGACGAGGTAGGTGACCTCGCCGTCCATGCCCTGGTCGAACACCGAGACCACATTGGGGTGATTGAGCTTGGCCGCCGACTTGGCCTCGCGGACGAAGCGCTCGGTGAACTGCTTGTCATCGCCGAGGCCGTGGTGCATGACCTTGATCGCGACCGAACGGTCCAGTCGCTGATCGGTCGCCTGAAAGACGCTCGCCATGCCGCCGCGCGCAATGCGCTCGCCGATCAGGTAGCGATCGTTGAGGACGCGCCCGACCAGGGCTTCGTCGCCCGTCAATGCCACGCCAGCCCTCCTCGGCCTGTTCGGACCGCTGTGATCCGTGGGTTGATTCTAGAGACTCTTCCACAAGGAACCGGTCACAACGTGCAGGTTCGGCCCGCACGGTGACATACGCCACGCCGGGGGATGCGACACGATGGGGTGTATGCGTGGTCGAACCTGGGCGTTGATCGCCGTGGCGGTGGTGGTGATCCTTGCGCTGGGATACCACCAAGGAGTCGATCCGTCCGGCGGCGCCAACGATCACCCGAGCTCGACGAGTGCCTTGCCGCGCGAAGCGATGCAGACGATCGTCCTGATCGAGGAGGGCGGACCATTCCCGTACGCCCGCGACGGCATCGTGTTCGAGAATCGTGAACGCCTGCTGCCCCAGCACCCCAGCGGATATTGGCACGAGTACACCGTTCCGACGCCCGGCGAGTCCGATCGTGGCGCCCGCCGGATCATCCACGGTGCCGGCGGCGAGTTCTACTACACCGGTGATCACTATGGATCGTTCCAACTCGTTCAAACCTATGAGGGAGGGAGCGGATGACCGCCTCGTACGTCTCCTTGCTCAAGGGCACGACCTCGCCCGGATTGTTCAGCTGGCGCGGCGATCCCGACAGCGACCTGATCGGCCGGGCCGAGGCCGCCGGCTGGCGCGCCCTGGCGCTCGACACCACGGAGGTCACCTCGGTCGCGGAGTTCTACGACGTGGTGGCCGCCTCGTGGGAGCTGCCGAGCTGGTTCGGCCGCAACCTCGATGCACTCTTCGACGTGCTCGGCGACCTGACGACCGAACCCACGATCCTGGTGTGGAGTGGCCTCCGTCAGCTGGCCGACGTCGACCCGATCGGTGCCAGCGCCGTGCTCGATGTGCTTCGCGACGCCGCCGGCCAAGCGCGTTCGTTCGCGGTGATCGTGCTCGACGACCTCGGAGTCAGCGAGTTCGACGGGTTGCTGTGAGGGCGAGCGGACCGAGCACTTCACGCGCTTGCGTCCCAAGTGCATCAAGAGCCCGCTCGGCCTCGTCCTCGA
>JAWWPE010000247.1:0-3693 GCA_033850895.1 Nocardioidaceae bacterium
GAGCGGCTCGGTGATGTTCGCCGAGGAGCTCGCCGACCTCAAGAACCGCCACGGATCGCGGTTCGAGCTGGTGCACGTCCTGTCCCGCGAGCCCCGCGACGTCGAGCTGTTCTCCGGCCGGCTCGAAGCAGATCGCCTGCGGAGGCTGCTGACCACACTCGTGCCGATCGGCGCGGTCGACCACGTCTGGCTCTGCGGGCCGTTCGCGATGATCGCCGACGCCCGCGCGGTGCTCGCCGAGCTCGGCGTCGAGCCCGACCGGGTCCATTTCGAGCTGTTCTACGTCGACGAGCCCCCGCGGGAGCTGCACCGCGCCGACAAGCTGGTCTCGGGTGTCACGAGCGACGTGACGATCGTGCTCGACGGGCGTACGACCACCGCGCCGATGTCCCGAGACGAGAGCGTGCTCGACGCCGCCGCCGCGACGCGCAACGACCTTCCGTTCGCCTGCAAGGGCGGCGTGTGCGGCACGTGTCGGGCCAAGATCACTGAAGGCGAGGTGGACATGCGCCGCAACTATGCCCTCGAGGACGCCGAGGTCGACGCCGGCTTCATACTCACCTGCCAGAGCCACCCGGTGAGTGAGCAAGTCACCGTCGACTTCGATGCCTGACGACGTGAACGCCGGCGACGTGGCGCAGGCCAGCGCCGACACGATGTGGGCCGGTGACCGGGCCAGCCGGCTGCTCGGCATGGAGGTCGTCGCGGTGGGTCCGGGATCGGCGCAGGTGTCGATGGTCGTGCGGTCGGACATGGTCAACGGCTGGGGCCTGTGCCACGGAGGATTCATCGCCTCGCTGGCCGACACGGCGTTCGCACTCGCCTGCAACTCTCGCGGTGAGGTGACCGTCGCCGCCGGGTTCGACATCACGTTCCTGGAGTCCGCGCACGAGGACGACACGCTGGTGGCCGCGGCGACCGAGCGGTCCGTACGCGGCCGCAGCGGAATCTACGACGTGACGATCGACCGTACGACCGACGGGGTAACGATCGCCGAGTTCCGGGGCCGCAGCCGGTCGCTCGGCCGGCCGATCACCTAGTTGTCGCGCCGCACCAGGCCGTCGAAGGCGATGCTGACGATCGAGCTCGCAACCACGTGGGGATCGACCGGACCGTCGGGTCGGTACCACTCGACCAGTGAGTTGACCATGCCGAACAGCAGGCGGCTGATCAGGTCTGGCGCGATGTCGGGCCGTAGCGCCCCTTCGTCGACGGCGGCCTGGACCAGCTCCGCCAACCGCTCATCGATCGCGCGGCGCCGCTTCAGCGCCGCCAGCTCGATCTCGCTGTTGCCGCGAACGCGCAGCAGCAGGGTCACGGCGGGGAGATGGTCCACGAGGATCTCCACCGACTGCTGCACCACTGTTCGGAGCCGGGAGTATGCGCTGGCACCCGGCTCGGCCGATGCCGCCGACTCGACCGCCTTGGTCAACCCGTCGAGCGCCTCGTCGAGAGCGGCGGAGAGCAGGCTCTCCTTGCTGGCGACGTGGTGGTAGATCGCCGACTTGGTGATCCCGAGCTCCTTGGCGAGGTCGCCGATGCTGGTGGCGTCATAGCCTTGCCGGTTGAACAGGTCGATCGCCCGCTGGAGCACGGTCGCCTGGTCGTACCCGGGACGGCCCCGCTTGGCCGGCGAGTCCGGGGCTTCGGTCATGTGCCGAGTTTCTCACGGCGTGCGCGGATCGACTGGAGGCGAACGGCAAGATGGACCCATGTCACACATCAAGCGCTTCGACCACGTCGGCGTCACCGTCGCCGACCTCGACACGGCGCAGGCGTTCTTCGTCAAGCTCGGCCTCGAGGTGGTGGGATCGAGGATGTTCGTGGAGGGCGAGTTCCTCGACACCGTGATCGGCATCCCCGATTCGCGGACCGAGATCGTCATGCTCCGATCGCCCGACGGCGGCACCACGTTGGAGCTCTCCAGCTTCGTGCGACCCGACCACGTGGCCGGATCACCTGCTGCGATGGCCAATGAGCTCGGGATCCGCAATGTCGCGTTCGAGGTCGACGATCTCCGGGCCGCCGTCGACGAGCTGGCTGCGGACGGTTACGGACTGGTCGGCGACATCGGCGAGTACGAGAACGTCTGGCTGATGGCGTACGTCCGGGGGCCCGAGGGCATCATCGTGTCCCTCGCCCAGCAGATCGGCTGACTGTCAGGCGCTCCGCAGCGGTTCGAGGTGGTCGGTCGAGATCTGGATGACGCGCTCGTCCCAGTCGATCTCGACGATGTCTGACCACGGCAGATAGTGGCTGCGGTGGCCGATGATCTTCCTCAACAGCCACGGGCCGCGAAGCTCGTCGCGGTCGTAGCCGAATCGCATCCCTGGTCGGCCCCGGCCGACGACGAACCCGTCGATGACCAGCTCGGGAAGATGCCCGCGCACCGGCCCACGCGACATGCGTGCGTCCGTGACCCGATCGCCGGCCGAACCATCAGCGAACCGGATCCGCATACCGGTCAGCTGGCTGAGCCTTCGGAGCGGACGATCGGTCGTACGCTCCTCGAGCGCGCTGGCGGCGGCGGACGCCAAGGGTGACCGAGGGTCGCGCCCGCTGCCGGGCAGTGCCTCGATGATGCGTTCGCGGGTCCAGGTCTCGAGGCCGTCGATCTCGGCACTTTCGCGCCCTTCATCGATGCGGATCACGGTGGAGATGTCACTGACGTGCGTGTAGTCGATCCGTCGTGGGTCGTCCACATCTCGCCGCGCAAGGCGGCTCCAGGTGTTGACCGTGACGTACTGCAGCGCCCCGCCGAGTCGCGGTCCGAGCGCGCCGGGCCCGATCAGGAATCCGGACAGGTGCAGGCGTCCCCGCAGCTCTTCGAGCTCGAGGTCGTCTGCCTTCGCGAGCTGATAGCCGTCGTCGGTCACGATCTGGCGGTCGAGCAGGTCGACCTGGGCGTCGACCGGTCCGTCGATGTGGATCTTGCCGGAGGTCGTCATGACGTGCCCATCTTGGTCCAGATCATCAGCGGGAGCGCCGCAACCGAGGCGACCACGACGAGGACCAGGTAGATGCTGCCGAGCGTGTTGGCGAGAACGCCGTTGCGATACTCACCCATGTAGCCGCGATCGTTCGCCACCACCAGGATCGGCAGGTAGGTCAGCGGCAGCGCGATCGCCGAGAACACCACGGAGAACTCGGTCACCAGGATGGGATCGATCGTGGTGAGCAGCACGACTGCGGCCAGCACCGTGCAGATGAGCACGACCAGGTGGAATCGCGCCGCCTCGAACGGCCGGACCATCTTGCCCCAGTGCCAGCCGAAGTACTGCGCGATGCTGTAGCCCACCGACAGCCCGGTCTCACACGCCGCACCAAACGTCGCGGCGAAGAAGCCGAGGATCGCGAATGCCAACCCGATCTTGCCCAGTGACACCGCGACCGGCATGGCGACCTGCCCGAGGGTGTCGACCTCGATCCCCGCGGGCTTCAGGACCACCGTGGCGACCCCGGCGATCGACAGCGACAGCAGGCCGCCGAGGGGGAAGCCCACGAACACATTGGCCCGCATCGTGCCGATCGAGGAGGCGTCCCACTTCTCCTCGATCCCGCCCGAGGAGAAGAAGAACACTTCGTACGGGGTCATTGCCGCGCCGAACAGCGCGATCGCGAAATACGCGTACGTCGACCACTCCTCGCCGGCCGGCTTGTCGGCGCGTACGGCGGAGCTCAGCAGCTGGGACC
>JAWWPE010000183.1:0-9952 GCA_033850895.1 Nocardioidaceae bacterium
AACTCGGGGTGCAAGTGATGAGGCGGCTCCTCGGCAGGCGCCCGGCCGCGGTCGTGCTCGCTGTCGCCATGCTCGCCGGGCTGCTGTCCGGCTGCGGAGGCGGGGACGGCACCACCGTGACGGCGCAGTTCCGCGATGCGGCCGGGCTGTTCGAGGGCAATGACGTCGGCGTCCTGGGCGTGCGGGTGGGCACGGTCACCAAGATCACGCCGACCGGCGATCACGTCAATGTGACGCTGCACGTCGACCCGGGCGTCAAGATCCCCGCCAACGCGGGGGCCGTCGTCGTCTCGCGTTCGGTCGCCACCGACCGCTACGTCGAGCTCACCCCCGTCTACGACTCCGGGCCGGTCCTGCGCACCGGCACCGTGCTGCCGATGGCCAAGACGCGTACGCCGGTGGAGTTCGACGATCTGCTGTCATCGCTCAAGGACATCTCGTCCTCGGTGGCCGGGCCGAAAGGGGACGCCGCCCCCCTCAACGAACTGCTCGGCATCGGCGCCAAGACCCTCGACGGCAAGGGTGCCGAGCTCGGCACGACGCTGCACAACCTCGCGAAGTCGCTGGCCGCCGCCGACGAGGGTTCTGGCGACCTGACCGGTACGTTCGACAACCTGGACAAGCTGACACGTGCGCTCGCCGACAACGACGCCCTGGTCCGCGAGTTCAGCTCGCAGGTCACCAGCGCGACGACGATGCTGGACGATCAGCACACCTCGATCGAGGCGACGTTCGATGCCCTCGCCACGATGGTGCGCGCCGTTGCGGACTTCGCGCACCGCCACCGTGCCCAGATCAGCGATCAGCTCGACAGCATCGCGACCCTCAGCTCGGCGATTCTCGCGCACAGCAAGGACCTGGAAGACATGGTCTCAACGCTTCCGCTGATGATGCAGAACGTGCAGCGCGCGATCGACTCCAAGGGTCGACTGGTGTTCCGCACGCGGCCCGCTGACCTGCTGCCCGGCAAGACCGCTGCGGGCCTGCTGTGCTCCTCGCTCCCCGCCGAGGTGTGCGCCAACGTCGATCTCGACAAGATCCCGCTGTTCGCCCTGCTGAACGCAATCGCGGGGGTGAAGTCACCGTGAAGAAGATTCTGATCATGCTCGCCGCGGTGGCGACCCTCGCCGCGTGCGGCCCGACCGCCTCAGACCTGCCCCTGCCCGGCAGCTCGCTGCGCGGACCGAGCTATGAGATCAGGGCGGAGTTCAAGGACGCGCTCAACCTCGCAGTCGGCGCCCCGGTCAAGGTCAACGGCGTCACGGTGGGACGAGTGCGTTCGGTCAAGGCGCGCGACTTCACCGCCAACGTGACGCTCGATGTACGCTCATCGACTCACCTGCACGAAGGGGCGAAGGCCAGCCTGCGGTCGACCACACCGCTAGGTGAGCTGTTCATCCAGCTGACCGATGGCCCATCGCCGACGCCGATCCGGTCGGGCACAGTGCTCGCGGCCGGAGACACGAGTGCGGCACCCACGATCGAGGACACCATGACTGCGGCGTCGCTGCTGATCAACGGCGGCGGACTCGGCCAGCTGCAGACCATCGTCCGCGAGGCCAATGCCGCCCTCGGCGGTCACGAGAAGTCCACGCGGGAGGTCCTCGCCCGGCTCGCCAGCACCGCCAAGTCGTTCAATGCCAGCAGCGACGACATCGACGCCGCACTCGACGCCATCGCGAAGGCGTCGACGGTCCTCAACCGGCGTCAGAGCACGATCAACGCGGCACTGACCGACATCGCGCCGGCCGCCAAGGTGTTGCGCACCAACACCGATGAGCTGGCTGACCTGTTGAAGAGCGTCGACGACCTCGGCACGACGACGACCCGGGTCGTGGCTGAGACCCGGGACGATCTGCTGTCGACCCTGCACGAGCTGTCACCGGTCCTCGACCAGTTCGTCGCGCTCACGCCGGAGTTCGGACCCGGCCTCGACGACCTGGTGTCGTTCGCCGCGCTGATCGACAAGGGTGTGCCCGGCGACTACCTCAACACGTACCTGCACTTCCAGGACTCGCTGACGCTCGGCCTGCCCGGAGCGACCGGGCTCGGCGGGTTGCCGCCGATCACCACACCGCCGCTCACGGTGCCGGACAAAGGCTCCGGCACCACCTCGGGACCGAACTCGTCAGACGTCGGCCTCGCCGGCCTCCTGAGTCGATTGGTGGGCGGAAAATGAGGCGACAAGTAGCCCCCAAGCACCTGCTCTCCGCGTTGGCGCTGCTGGCGATGCTGTTGGCCACGGTCGCCTATCTGTACGGCAACATCCTGGGCGAGTCCGTGACCAAGCGGCCCATCCACGTCACCGTCTCGATGAACGAGACCGGGGGCCTGTTCGAGGGATCGGGCGTTTCCTATCGCGGCGTCCGGGTCGGCAAGGTAGACCGCATCCGGCTCGACGGCAGCGGAGTGTCCGCGCGCATCAGCATCGACCCCGGCTCGCGCATCCCGGCCGACAGTCACGCGGCCGTACGCACGCTGTCGCCGGCGGGTGAGCAGTACCTCGATTTTCAGCCGTCCACGGCGGCCGGCCCCTACCTGCACAGTGGCTCGAACGTCGCGGCTCGCAGTACCTCGACGCCGACCTCGGTTGCGGCCACGTTGTCCGCGGTCGACAGGCTGATGAGCGAGGTCGATGACAAGGACCTGACCACCGTGCTCGACGAGCTGCACGCTGCCCTCGCGAATCCCGACGACCTCGGCCAGATCGTCACGTCCGGCAGCAAGGTGTTGCGCACCCTCGATGCCAATTGGCCCAAGACCCTCCGCCTCGCCCAGAACGGCGAGGTGGTTCTCACCACGACGAACGACAAGGCTGACGACTTCCGGACGTTCGCCGCGTCGGCGAAGGATCTCGCCGCCAGCCTCAAGGCGTACGACCCGAAGCTCCGTACGATCTTCGACGAGACGCCTGCGCAGATCGAGCAGCTGCGGTTGTTCACCTCGGTGCTGAGCCTCAAGCTGCCGGTCGTGCTGCGGGGCTTCGACTCCATCACCGGGATCCTCGCCGATCACGATCCGCATCTTCGCGAGCTGCTCAAGACATTCCCGACCGGGCTGGGAGCGCTGGCCGGCACGGTCAAGGGCGGCCGCATCCAGACCGAGATGCTGGTCTCGGCGGGCGATGTCTGCTCCTACGGGGTGACGGACGAGGAGTCGCCGAAGAGCGACCAGCGCAATCCGGTGGTGCGCGGCCGCTCCTGCACGGCGGCCTTCAGCGGCGGCCAGCGATCCTCCCAACACGTCCCACTGGCCACGAGTCGATGACCGTCAACCTGCGCCCCGAGCGTGCCCGTCCGACACTGCTGATCGCCGGGCTGGTCGCCGCCGTGCTCGCAGCCGCTCTGCTCGGCGGGCTGTGGCTCAACGGCCGGCACGACGCCCGGCTCCGTCAGTCCGAAACCGCGGCGCGACAGGCCGCCAAGACGTACGCCGTCGACCTCACGACGTACGACTACACGAGCCTGGACCACGACTTCGGCTGGGTGACGAACGGGGCGACAGCATCGTTCGCGAAGGAGTACGCGTCTGCCAACGCGCCCCTGCGCACGGTGATCGCCAAGCTCAAGGCCCGCGCCACGGGCACCGTCACCGATGCGGCGGCAACGGCGAAGTCGACTTCCAAGGTCGAAGTGCTGCTGTTCGTCGACCAGACGATCGTCAACGGAACCAACAGCAAGAAGCGCACGGAGCGCAACCGGGTGGTGATGACGATGGTCCAGCGCAACGGCCGATGGATCGTCGATGACGTGGCGCTGCGCTGATCGCCGAGCCCCGAGACTAGGCTGGTGCCCTTATGGGCGGCGACCTGATATTTCAGCTGCTGGGTGCATTCGCCGTCGGAATCGGCTCGGCGCTGCTGCCGATCTTCGTCAACGCCGAGATCTTCGTCGGTGGCGTGGGCGCCGCGGTCAACAGCCGCGTCAACATCGTGCTGATCATCCTGGTCCTGGTCATCGCCACGACGATCGGCAAGGCCTTCGTGTTCCAGCTGGCCCGCCGGGGCGCCCGCAGGGTCCAGGCGTCGGTCGAGCGCAAGCCGCCCCGCAACAGGTTCTTTGCCGGCATCCGCAAGTTCAGCGACTGGTTGCTTTCGCTGCTGGACCGGCCCTACCTCGGCGCACTGACCGCGTTCGCGTCATCCCTCACCGGTATGCCGCCGCTCGCCATCGTCACGATCGTCGCCGGAGCGTCGCGTCAGCCGCAGTGGTTGTTCCTC
Source organism: Nocardioidaceae bacterium (assembly GCA_033850895.1). Classification (GTDB taxonomy): domain Bacteria; phylum Actinomycetota; class Actinomycetes; order Propionibacteriales; family Nocardioidaceae; genus Aeromicrobium. Next base: position 4,220 of record JAWWPE010000183.1, read on the forward strand.
ACCGCGGTGTTCGTCGGCCGGATGATCCAGTTCCTGGCGATCGCGTTCCTGCTGCATCAGGTCATCTGACTCGGTCTCACTAGGATGGGCGCGTGAAGTTCGACTGCAGCATCCCTGACGAGTTCGATCGCGGTCTTGCGGCCGCCGCCGTGGCGCTTGAGGAAGGCAAGCTCGTCGTCCTGCCGACCGACACGGTCTACGGCCTCGCAGCGGACGCATTCTCCCCACGAGCCGTCCAGAATCTGCTCGACGCCAAGGGGCGCAGCCGCCGGATGCCCCCGCCGGTCCTGATCAACGCACCGTCCACGATCGATGCCCTGGTCGAGCAGGTGCCGTCCTGGCTGCGCTCGGCGGTCGAGGCGTTGTGGCCCGGTCCGCTGACGGTGATCTGCCACCAGCAACCGTCGCTGACCTGGGACCTCGGCGAGGCCCACAACACCGTGGCCGTACGCATGCCCGACGACGAGCGTGCTCTGGCCCTGCTCGAGAAGACCGGCCCCCTCGCGGTCAGCAGCGCCAATGTCACCGGTGAGCCCGCCGCGACCACGATCGAAGCCGCCGAGGACATGCTCGGCGGGCGAGTCGCGGTCTATCTCGACGGAGGCCCCAGCCCGTCCGGCGTCCCGTCGACGATCCTCGATGCCACCGGCACGACGCCCAAGGTGCTGCGTCAGGGTGCGATCACCCTCGAAGTCCTGCACACGTACAACAACACGATCGAGCCGCCGGACGAAGCGGTCTGAGACGTGCGCGAATATCTCGTCGTCTTCGGCATCGCCCTCGGTGTCTCCTATCTCCTCGCCTCGATCGCCCGCCAGCTCGCGGTGCGGTTCGGCGCCGTGGCACGTGTCCGCGACCGCGACGTGCACGCGATCCCGACCCCGTACTTCGGCGGCCCGGCGATGCTGGGGGGGCTGGTCGCGGCCTACCTCGTGGCGACGCATCTGCCGTTCCTCTCCACCGCCGACAGCTCGGTGTTCAAGGACGCTCGCTCGGTGGTGATCGGTGGCGCGGTGATCTGCCTCGTCGGGGTGATCGACGATCTCTACGAGCTCGACGCCCTGAGCAAGTTCGCCGGGCAGATGCTCGCGGCGTTCATCGTGGTGATCCAGGGCGTGCAGTTCGTCTACCTCCCGCTCTACGGCAACTATCTCGGTCTCGACCAGGCCCAGGCGATGATCTTCACGGTGCTGCTGATCGTCGGCACGGCCAATGCGGTCAACTTCGTCGACGGGCTCGACGGGCTGGCGGCTGGCATGGTGGCGATCGGCGCAGTCGCGTTCTTCGCGTTCGCGTTCATCGTCGCGGTGGAGAACGGCGAGACCCGTGCCATTGCCGCCGCGCTGCTGGCGGCGGCCCTCGCCGGGGCGTGCATCGGGATCCTGCCGCACAACTTCTTTCCCGCCCGGATGTTCATCGGTGACTCGGGGTCGATGCTGATCGGCTTCGTGCTGGCCTGTTCGTCGATCAGCCTGACCGGCCAGTTCCCGGCGACCAGCCTGTCCGAGGGCATCGGGGGAGCGCAGGTCAGCTTCCTGCCTTCATTGCTTCCATTGGTCCTGCCGTTCACGATCCTCCTGGTGCCGTTCGCGGACCTCGGGCTGGCCGTCGTACGCCGCACCCGTGCCGGACGATCCCCGTTCAGCCCGGACAAGATGCACATCCACCACCGGCTCCTCGAGATCGGGCACTCACACCGCCGCGCGGTGCTGCTGATGTACGCCGCGGCGGGCCTGGTGGCGTTCGGCAGCGTGGTCATCAGCCTGTTCAGCGGGTGGCAGTCGATCCTCGGCTTCGGGCTGCTCGCGCTGCTCACCGCCGCGGCCGTCTTCCTGCTGCCCAAGCTCGACGAAAAGGTGTGGTCCTAGCGAGGGTCGGAAGGGCATCCCAAGTTGTTGGGGATTTAACGCTCGTGATACTTTTCACGAACCGATCGCGAGCTTGGCTCGTGACCCCGAACCACCGAGGATGGCCGCCGAAATGACGACCAACGATGCACGATGACGATCTCGAAGGTTCTCCCGATGCGCCCGAGCTCAGCGTGTGGCGTCTCGTCGGTCTCGGAGCAGTTTTTGTCGGAAACGTCGTCGCTGGACTCGTTCTCGGCTGGTTCGCAGATCAGCATTTCGACACCTCGCCGATCTTCGTTCTTGCCGGCATCGGTCTCGGCATCGTCACCGCATTCCTCAGTGCATGGCAGCAGGTCAAGCCATTCCTGGATCGGTGAGCCCGTGCAGGTGACAGAGAGGAGCTGGTCGTGATGACTGCCACTCCTTCGATCGTGCGCTCGGTCCGCAACCAGCGCCGCGCCCTCCTGATGGCCGGCTTCCTGGTCATCGCCGCGATCTGGATCAGCATCCCGCTCGGCCAGTGGCAGAACGGCCTGTTCTTCGCCATCGGCCTCGTCCTCGGTGCGATCAACCACGTCCTCACCGAGCACGTCCTGCTCCGGTCGGTCGAGGCCGGTGACCTCCCGACCCGCAAGCAGTACGCCGCGAGCTCGTTGTTCCGGCTCCTCGGTGTCTCCGGCGTGGCCATCGCGCTGACCGCCTTCTTCTGGCCTCACGGAGCCGCAGTGCTCTTCGGCCTGGCCATCTTCCACCTGATCGCCCTGGTTCTGACGGGCATCCCGCTGCTGAGAGAGGTTCGCAAGGAAATGAGCGAGCACATCGAGGAGAACGCATGAACTTCGTCGCACTCGCAGCCGACACCGAGATCGACGCCGGCAAGCACCCGACATTTCAGTTCCTCGGTCTGACGTTCAACTCCGACACCGTCCTGTCGACCTCGGTGGCGCTCGTCCTCGTCGTGATCTTCGGCTTCATGCTTCGCAGTCAGGTCAGCGACGGCGTGCCAACCAAGGTCCAGCTCCTGTGGGAGATGCTCGTCGAGTGGGTTCAGGGCCTGACCCTCAGCAGCCTCGGCCGGGTGAACCCGTTCGTCGTTCCGCTGGGCGTGTCGTTGTTCCTGTTCATCCTGATCAGCAACTGGTTCGAGGTCATCCCGACCGGCCACCACCTGCCGCCGCCGGCCGCCGACACCAACATGACCTACGGACTCGCGCTCGTGGTCATCGTCTCGGTCCACGTCTACGGCTTCCGCGAAGTCGGCGCTCGCAAGTACCTCAAGCCGTTCATCTCGCCGCTGCACCTGATCGAGGAGATCGTCAAGCCGTTCAGCCTGGCGCTTCGACTCTTCGGCAACATCTTCGCCGGCGGCATCATCCTGAGCCTGATCGCCCTGATCCCGTCCTACGGTGCGTGGCTTCCCGAAGTCATCTGGAAGCTCTTCGGCATGGCGATCGGCGGCATCCAGGCGTTCATCTTCGCCTTGCTGACGATCCTTTACTTCGGCTTCGCGGTCAGCGGCCACGGCGACGACCATGCCGATGACCACGGCGACGACGGCAAGAAGGCGAAGAAGAAATCCGGGGCCGAGGTCGCGGCACAGCAGGCCTGACGCCCCCCAAGACGTACGACCACCAGCACCACCGAAATAGCACCATCCACGAACATCACGAGCGGGACCACCGTCTCGTGGGAGCCAAGGAGAGACATGGCAACGGACGCAGCAAACCTCGACAGTGCAATCAAGACTGCCGGAGCATTCATCGGAGGCGGACTCGCCCTCGGTGGCGGCGCCGTCGGTGCGGCCATCGGTGATGGTCTTGCCGGTAGCGCAACGATCCAGGGCGTCGCTCGTCAGCCGGAGGCCCAGAGCCGCCTCATGACGATCTTCTTCCTGACCGTCGGTCTGGCCGAAGCGGCATACTTCATCAACCTCGCCTTCATGGCGCTGTTCGTCTTCGTCCTCGGATAGTGACGAGAGCACCAATCAGGAACAGACATGAACATCAGTGATGCCTGACTCAACTATGGCCGAGAGCAACTTCCTCGTCCCGAACGGCACGATCCTCTTTGAGATCCTCGCCTTCGCGATCGTGATGTTCATCCTGGCCAAGTACGTCATCCCGCGGGTCAACGAAGGCCTGACGGCGCGCCAGGAGAACATCCGCCAGCAGTTCGCCGACGCCGAGAAGGCGAAGGCGGACGCCGAGGCGGAGGGCGCTGAGTTCCACGCGCAGATCGCCGGCGCGCGGCACGAGGCGTCGCGCATCCGCGAGGAGGCCAAGGAGCAGGGCGCGCAGATCATCGCTGAGATGCGCCAACAGGCTCAGGCCGAGGCCGAACGCATCACCGCCAACGCCCACGCGCAGATCGAGGCCGAGCGGGCGCAGGCACTGGCCCAGCTCAAGGGCGAGGTCGGCACGATCGCGACCCAGCTCGCGGGACGCATCGTCGGCGAATCGCTCGATGACGACGATCGCCAGAAGCGTACGGTCGAGCGTTTCATCGCCGAGCTCGAGGAGTCTTCCAACTGATGCGCGGCGTATCTGCAGCAACGCTCGACAAGGTCCTGGCAGTCGTCGAAGGCTCCAAGGGCGCGTCGGACATCGGTGACGAGCTGTTTGCCGTCACCGCGCTGCTCGACGCCACGCCGGCGCTGCGCCGCATACTCACCGACCCGGCGACCGACAGTGACGCCCGCGTCGGGCTCGCCAAGCAGGTGCTGGCCGACAAGGTCAGCGCCGGCACGCTCAAGGTCATCGTCGAGGCAGTCGGCGGACGCTGGTCAGCCGGCCGTGACCTCACCGACGGACTCGAGATCGCCGGCGTGGCCGCCCACGTCTCGGCCGCCGACAAGGACGATCAGCTCGAGGCGATGGAGAGCGAGCTCTTCGAAGCCGGTCGGATCGTCGACGCCGACCGCGAGCTCCGCCGTACGCTCACTGACCGCACGCTCCCGGCAAGTGCGAAGGCGTCGCTCGTCGACCTGGTCTTCGACGGCAAGGTCACTCCGCCGACGGTGGCGCTCGTACGCCAGGCCGCCGCCGCCCGCACCGCCTCGTTCGACAAGGTGCTCGCCACCTTCGCCGACGAGGTCGCCGCTCGTCGGTCGCGACTGCTCGCCGAGGTGCGCTCGACCTATCAGCTCAGCGACGACGAGCTCGGCCGCATCTCGGCCGCTCTCGCCAAGCGCTACGACCGCGAGTTCCACCTCAACACCGTCATCGATCCCGACGTCGTCGGAGGCATTCGTGTCTCCATCGGCGGCGACGTGATCGACGGCTCCATCTCCAGCCGACTCGAAGACGCCCGACGGCTCCTCGCCGGCTGACCCCACAACTCCAGACTCCAGCTCAAGACTCCAGAAGAAGGTAGGCACCCACATGGCGGAACTCACGATCCGTCCGGACGAGATCCGCGACGCATTGCAGAAGTTCGTGGCCGACTACAACCCGAGCGCTGCGGCGACCGACGAGATCGGCATCGTGTCCGAGGCCGGCGACGGCATCGCGCGCGTCGAAGGCCTCCCGTCGGCCATGGCCAACGAGCTGCTCGAGTTCGAGGACGGCACCCTGGGCCTCGCGCTCAACCTCGACGTCCGCGAGATCGGCGTCGTCATCCTCGGTGAGTTCTCCGGCATCGAAGAAGGCCAAGAAGTACGCCGTACGGGCGAGGTCCTCTCCGTCCCGGTCGGCGACGCCTACCTCGGACGCGTGTGTGACCCGCTCGGCAACCCGATCGACGGGCTCGGCGAGATCAAGTCCGACAAGCGTCGTGCGCTCGAGCTCCAGGCCCCCAACGTGATGCAGCGCAAGAGCGTCCACGAGCCGCTGATGACCGGGCTGAAGGCGATCGACTCGCTGACCCCGATCGGCCGCGGCCAGCG
>JAWWPE010000200.1:0-4109 GCA_033850895.1 Nocardioidaceae bacterium
TACTCCTCGTCGTCGTGCTCAGCTCGTGGGATCCGAACTGCGGGCCAGCCTACTGGGTGGGATCGCGGCCCTCGTCCAACGCCTTCCACATGTCGGTATCGGTCTGCGGCGCCGTGTCGGACGGGCGTACGCGAGGGGCGTCGTACCGGCTGCTCAACGTCGGCCAGACCGGACCGAATCGCGCCGTGATGGCGCCGAGTCCGGCCACCGCCACGAACGCGGCGACCGTCAGCACCGGCCAGAGAGTGTGGTGCGTCGCCGGCGTGTTGGCACCGGTGAATGCGGGCGAAGCCTTGACCGCCTTGGTCATGGCATCGTCGGTCGACCCGTCGAACAGCACCACGGCAATGGCGATGACCGCGACGGCGACCGTGAACGCACCGACGATGCGACGCAGCCGCGGTGAGGAGGCAAGCACCGCGAGCGCGGCGGTGACGGCCACCAGTGCCAGTGCCGTGACGATCGGCTGGGCGTCCGAGCCGGAGACCTTGACCGTGTCCGGCGGCAACCCTTGCGCGGCAATGCGTGCGTGCGCCCAGGTGCGCGATGCCGTGAAGAACGCGATGCCGCCGGCCGCGAGGGTGCCGAGCACCACCGGCGCATACAGTCGCCGCACATTCACAGCAGGCGGTCCGCATCGAAGCAGGAGTGGTCACCGGTGTGGCACGCGGGACCCTGCTGGTCGACGATCACCAGCAGGGTGTCGCCGTCGCAGTCAAGGCGCACCTCGCGTACGGACTGGGTGTTGCCGGACGTCTCGCCCTTGACCCAGTACGCCTGGCGACTACGACTCCAGAACGTGCTCCGGCCGGTGGCGATCGTGCGGGCCAGCGCCTCGTCGTCCATCCAGCCGACCATCAGCACGTCGCGGCTGCCGGCTTCCTGGATGACGGCGGGCAGGAGGCCGTCGCCGTCCCGCTTGAGTCGGGCGGCGATGGCCGGATCGAGAGTGCTCACGACGTCAAGTCTCTCAGGCGGGTTCGACCGCGGCGTGCGAGGAGAGCGACGCCTGGGCGATCCAGCTTGCATGGAGCCGCGAATAGACCCCTCCGGCATTGACGAGCGCGGCATGATCGCCGTCCTCGACCAGGTGCCCGGCGTCGAACACCAGGATGCGGTCGGCGTTTTCCGCGGTCGACAACCGGTGCGCGATCGTCACGCTCGTGCGGCCATCCAGGAGCCGCTCGAGGGCCCGCGTCGCACGCAGCTCGGTCTGCGGGTCCACCGCGCTGGTGGCCTCGTCGAGGACGATGAACTCCGGGTCGGCCAGCGCCGAGCGTACGAGCGCGACGAGCTGGCGCTCCCCCGCCGACAACGACTCGCCCCGTTGGCCGACCTGGGTGTCGAGGCCGTGCGGGAGCGTGGCGAACCAGTCGGTCAGGCCGAGATCGACGAAGACCGCGCGGAGCTCATCCTCTGTCGCGTCCTGCTTGCCGTAGAGCAGGTTGGCCCGCAGGTCGGCGTCGAACAGGAAGCCCTCCTGGGGCACCATCAGCACGTGCCGGCGCAGCTCGTCGAACGACACTGTGCTGATGTCTGTGTCGCCGAGGCGTACGACCCCGGACGACGGATCCATCAACCTGGTGAGCAGCTTCGCGAACGTCGTCTTGCCCGAGCCGGTCTCGCCTACCACGGCGACGCGTTGGCGTGGCGAGATCTCGACGTCAACGCCCTTCAGCACGTCCGGCCCCTCGGGATAGGCGAAGGTCACGTGCTCGAAGCGGGCACCGAGCGTGCCTCCTGGGAGGGAGACACCTCGCTCGCCGGGGTCGACGACATCGGCCGGGGTGTCGAGCAGCTCGATGACCCGCCGCCACGACGCAATCGCGTTCTGCGCGTCCGTCAGCACCTGGGTCGCGGTCTGCACCGGCCCGACGAACAGACCGACCAGGAAGACGAACGCCAGCACGGTGCCCATCGACAGGCCACCCCGGACACCGAGCACGACACCGAAGGCGAGCACGCCGGCGTTGGCGAGCCCACCGGCCAGCCCTGCGGACGCGAACGTCACGGCGACGAGCTTCTGAGCCGTGACGTTGGCGTCGAGGTTGTCCTTGATCCCGCCGTCGACCCGACGCTGGGTGCGGGGCTCGATCGCATACGCACGAACCACCGAGGCTCCGACGACCGGTTCGGCGATGACGGCGAGCATCTCGCCGACCGTGCGGCGTACGACGTCATAGGCACGGCTCAGCCGCTCGGCGAAGAACCTCAGGCTGATCAGCAACGGTACGAAGCAGACCAGCACGACGATCGTCAGCTGCCAGGAGTAGTAGGCCATGATGATCGTCGCCACCACCATCTGGCCGAGGCTCACCACGATCTGGATGCCGGTGTTCTGCAGGAACAACGACACCTGGTCGATGTCGGACGTCACCCGCGAGACGAGCACGCCGCGACGTTCGGAGTTCTGCGTCAGCATCGACAAATCGTGCACGTGACGGAACGCGTCGACTCGCATCTGGGCGAGCCCCGTCTCGCTCGCCACGAACAGGCGTACGCGCATCCAGTACGAGATGCCGGCCGTGATCGCGATGATCACGCCGGCGACCAGGAGGAAGCCGCCGATGTCGCTGACGGTCGTGTGGCGCCCGCCGTTGCCGAGGCCGGAGTCCACGGTCTTCTGGATCAGGATCGGGATGACCGAGCTGCCGACGGTGCTGAGGATCGCCAACAGGATCGTGAGCCCGATGCCGTCCTTTATCGCCGGCGACAGCGACAGCCCGCGGCGGATGATCGCGATGCCGGTGACCCGGCCGGTGTCAGATTCCATCGAGCTCATGAGAGCGCCTCCCTCGCCTGGTCGTAGGCGTTGACGAGGTCGCGATAATCGGCCGAGCGCTCGACCAGCTCGTCGTGGGTGCCGCGATCCGCGATCACCCCGTCGTCGAGGAAGACGACTTCGTCGGCGAGGGCGATCGTCGCCTTGCGATAGGCGACCACCAGCACGGTGGGGCCGTGGTGATCGGCCGTCCGTGCCGCGAGTGCCCGCAGGATGCGTTGCTCGACCTCGGGGTCGACGGCGCTGGTGGCGTCATCCATGACCAGAAGCCGGGGGTTGCGTACGAGTGCACGCGCCAGGGACAGCCGCTGCCGCTGACCTCCCGACAGGCTCGTGCCGCGTTCACCCAGCTGCGCGTCGAGTCCGTCGGCAAGCGCCGCGACGAAGTCGACGGCCTGGACCGTGCGCAAGGCGTCCCAGACCTGCTCATCGGTGAAGTCACCGCCCAGCGTGACGTTCTCGCGCACGCTGTCGTCGAACAGGAACGTGCCCTGCGGCACGACGGCGATGACGTCGGCGAGCGCATCGTGCGTGAGGTCGCGGATGTCGTCGCGGTCGACCCGGATGGTGCCACCTTGCGGGTCGACGAGTCGGGTGAGCAGCGAGGTGAGCGTGCTCTTGCCGCTGCCGGTCGCGCCGACCACTGCGACGACTTTGCCCGGCTCGACCGCGAGGCTGATGCCCTTGAGGACATCACGATCGGAGTCGGCGTAGCGGTAGGTCACGTCGTCGACGTCGAGCGCCACCGCGCCGGTGCCGCTCGCGTGACCTTCGCCGTACGCCATCGAACCGCGCTCGTCGAGGACCGCGCGCACGCGTTCCCAGCTCACAACGCTGCGCGGCAGCTCGCCCAGGACCCAGCCGATCGCGCGGACGGGGAACGCCACGACCGTGAAGAGGTAGGCGATCGACACCACGTCGCCTGGGTCGGCAGCTCCACTCGAGACACGCCCGACGCCGAGCAGGATGACCAGCAGGATGCCGATGTTGGGCAGCACCTCGAGCAGCGGGTCGAAGATGCTGCGGATGCGCCCGACCGCGATGTTGGCATCCCGCAGCTCATGCGAGACGTCCCGGAACCGATCGGTCTCATCTGTCTCGCGCCCCAGTGACTTGACCACCAGGGCCCCGTCGAACGACTCGTGCGCGACGGCGCTGACTGACCCACGCAGCGACTGCGCGTGCGCCACCTTCGGCGACAACCACCGTTGGTAGAACACATTGATGATGAACAGGGCCGGGAACACCACGAGCCCGACAAGCGACAGCACCAGGTCGGTGCGAACCATCTCGTAGATCGCAGCGACCAGCATCGCGATGACTCCGA
>JAWWPE010000208.1:0-3223 GCA_033850895.1 Nocardioidaceae bacterium
CGGTCGGCGAGCGAGGGTCTCGGCGTGCTTGGTCGCCTCGGGGATCAGGTCGTCGGGCTCGCAGACCCGCCACACCAGTCCCATCTCGAGGCATTCGGCCGCCGAGATCCACTCGGACGACAGCAACATCCAGGCGGCGTTCTGCTGGCCGATCAACCGTGGGAAGAGGAATGACGACGCTGCCTCGGGCGCCACGCCGAGGGACGTGAACGGGCATTTCAGCTTCGCGGTCGATGACATGAACGCGAGGTCGGCGAAACCCAGGATCGTCGCTCCGATGCCCAGCCCGAGGCCGTTCACGGCGACCACCAGAGGCTTGGGAAACGCGATGAGTGCTCCGATCAAGCCGGGGAACCCGTGCTTGCCGTCGACGAACGACGGATCCGTGGTCCGCTGGTGCAGCTCGACGAGATCTGTGCCGGCGCTGAACGCGCGCCCGGCTCCGGTCAGCAGCACGACGGCGACCCCGGGATCATCTGCGGCAGCCAGGAATGCCTCGGTGGTCGCGTCATAGAGCGCCTCGTTGAAGGCATTGAGCGCCTCGGCGCGGGACAGCTCGATGGTGCGGACCCTGGCGTGATCGGAGATCCGGAGGATCGGCTGGTCGGTCATGCTGACACCTTTCCGACGTACGTGCCGCGACCCGTCGGAAGCGGCAGGTCGAGCGTCGTGCGGATGCCCGGGGCGGCGGCGCGTACGTCCGGGATGGCGTTCACGATCCGGCCGCAGGCCGCGACGATGGCCGCGTGATTGTGGTCGCCGTGCGCGCTGCTGGGCACGACGTCGACGACATAGCTGGGCTCGCCGGTGATCTCGATGCGGTAGGAGCCGCCGCCCGCGGACGGGCGCGCCCAGTCGGGCCGCAGGTCGTCACGGGTGCGCGTGACGTGCTCGATCACGATGGCCGGGTGCCCGTCGACCATCCCGCTGATCGAGAAGTGCAGGGCGGCGATGGTGCCCTTCTCGATCCGGCCGGCCGCGATGTCGTACGACTCCGGCGCCGGTTCGGCCTCCCAGAACTCGGCGATATCGTCGACCTCGATGCCTAACGCCGACGCCATCATCCGGATCGCCGTGCCCCAGGCGAGGCCGAGCACTCCCGGCAGGAACAGCAGGGGAGTGTCCGTGACCGGATGGCCGAACCCCATCAAGTCGAACATCACCTCGGCGCCGTCGTACGTTGCGTAGTCGGCGAGCTCGTAGCAGGTGATCTGCTCGATCCGCTGACACGTGCTGGCCAGCGCGAGCGGGATCAGGTCGCTGGCGAAACCGGGGTCGACGCCGGTGATGTAGACCGAGGCGCCGCCCGCCTGGGCCGATGCCTCGACCTTGTCGATGACCTTCTGCGGCATCGTGCCCCACGGGAACTGCAGCGTGCCCGGCGCTGACCCCACGACGTCGATCCCCGCTTCGAGCAGTCGGCGTACGTCGTTGGTGGCCTCGACCGGCCGGGTGTCGCCCATCGCGCAGTAGACGACGCACTCCGGCCCCGCGGCGATCAGCGCTTCGAGGTCGGCGACCGCCGTGATGCCGGTCGTGACGGTGAGCCCGGCGAGCTCGCCGGCGTCGGTTCCGACCTTGTCGGGGCTCGATGTCGAGACGGCCACGAGCTCGAAGCGATCATCGGTGATGAGCTGACGCAGGGTGAGCCGGCCGGCGTTTCCGGTGGCGACCTGGGCGACGCGAATGGGCATGGGCTTCCAATCTGGAACGTGTTCTAGTTTGACGCTATCTTGTCGCACATGGGAACTGCAGAGGGCCGCGTTGCTGACAAAGTCGTGCTGATCAGCGGCGGAGCGCGCAACATCGGCGGTGCCAGCGCCCGGATGCTGGTCGATGAGGGAGCCAAGGTCGTGATCGGTGACCTCCTCGACGACGAGGGCGCTGCGCTGGCCGAGGAGCTCGGGGACGCCGCACGTTATGTGCACCTCGACGTCACCTCGGAGGAGGACTGGGCGGCCGCGGTCGAGCTGGCAGTGGCCGAGTTCGGTCGGCTCAACGTGCTGTTCAACAACGCCGGGATCTTCAACGGCGGACAGCTGCAGCGCTACAAGCGCGACGACTGGCAGCAGATGCTGGACGTCAACCTGACCGGCGCCTTCCTCGGCATCAAGGCGGCCGCCGACGCGATGATCGCCGCCGGCGGGGGCTCGATCATCAACACCTCGTCGATCGAGGGGCTGCGGGGGACCCCGTGGGCGCACGGGTATGTCGCGTCGAAGTGGGGTCTGACCGGGCTCACCAAGTCGGCCGCCATGGAGCTCGCGCCGCACGGGATCCGGGTCAACTCCCTCCACCCGGGTCGCATCAGCACGCCGGCGACCGACCAGATGCCCGAGGGCATGATCCCCATCCCTCTCGGCCGACCTGGGCGACCCGACGAGGTCGCGTCATTCGTGGTCTTCCTCGCGAGTGATGAGTCGTCGTTCTCGACAGGCGCTGAGTTCGTCGTCGACGGCGGCACGGTCATGCACATCCCGACCAATCTTTGACCGTTTCGGCTGATCCGTCAGACCGGTTGGGCAACGTACCGGAAGCGATTTCAATGGGGAAGGGACCACGGGCTCTTCCCTCATGTGCGCTGGGGTGCTGGCCCATAATTTGTTGCGGCGCCAGCGAAAATCGCCTGTCACGAATTCGTTGACCGCTTCCTCATTCCGCTGCTACGTTCCCGGACAAGCTCGCGTCGGAGGACCACTCAGGGGGTCTGTTCGCGCGGGCGAATCTCAAGGGCCACACAATGGCCCGCCACACAACGGGCCACACCACGGTCCACATATCGGGGAGGAATCGACGTGAAAAGACACGTTGCGAGCGGCCTAGCCGTCGCTCTGATCACCGGATCGGTATTTGCCACGACACTCACAGGTGCCAGCGCAAACACCGTCGCCACCAAGGATACGAAGCCAACGCCGCAAAGCGTGGCGAAGAAGTCGTCCGGGAACCTGGTCTCGAGCCGCGCACCGCAGCTCCATGTCAGCTCTGGCGACGACATCAAGCTCGACCACGTCTGGTCGGGTCCGAAGGGCCTGCAGTACAGCGCGTACGAGCGTACGTTCAAGGGGCTTCCCGTGTATGGCGGGGACTTCGTCGTCACCACAGACAGCGAGGGCCGGATCCTCGGCACCTCGGTTGCCCAAAAGGCTAAGATCGGCAACCTGTCGACCAAGCCCGGAATCTCCGCGTCAAAGGCCGCAGCCGTTGCCCGCACGACGCTCAAGTC
>JAWWPE010000221.1:0-2636 GCA_033850895.1 Nocardioidaceae bacterium
CCCCGGTAGAGGAAGGCGACTCCGGCGCCGCCGCCGATGCCACCGAGCGCGGCCCACGCGAAGTCGACCGGGCGCGGGTCGGCAGGCACGAAGAGTGCCGCCAGCGTCGTGAACAGCGTGGAGGAGAAGGCGCCGACGGTCGCCACCTGCCAGGCCGAGGTGAACCGCGAGACCAGCCCGCCGATGAAGTCCGAGAGCCCGTAGGCCACCGCCGCGCCCAGCGCGAGAAGGATCGCCACGATCGGCTAGACCAGCAGCAGGCCGACGGCCCAGGTGCCGGCGGCCGCGAGGCAGGCGAGGAACTCGATCAGGATCGACAGCCCGACGGCCTTGAGCGCGGAGACCGTTGCCGGCCACGCCCGCTCAGGACCGAGCCGGCGCAGCTCGGCGAGGTAGATGCCGAGCACGAAGCCGACCACGATCCCGACCACCGGGATCACGAAGAACCCGACGATCCCGAGCAGGGCGCCGAGCAGGAGGGTGCTGGTCGGCACGCCCTCGCGGCGCATCCGGCGACCCGGGACGGCGTACTTGGTCACGGTGCCGAGCACGATGAACGCGCTGGCCGCGACGAACACGGCCCAGCCGGTCGTCGTACCGACCTCGAGCGCCCAGACCAGGATCGCGCCCGCGATCAGCAGCGACCCGGGCAGTCCCGGGACCACGATCCCGACCAGACCGACCGCGATCGCCAGGCCGACGAGCACGTTGGTGAGGGTCACGCGGGCAGCCTCTCAGATCACCCGACACACGCCCCGTCAGACGCCAGGAGCCCCGGGTCGACGACCCGGGGCTCCTTCGACGTCTGTGGGCTGGTCAGGCTTCGCTGTCCGTGGTGATCGCCGGTACGTCGCCCAGCTTGTGGGTCTCGTCGTGGAACTCGGAGGCGACCTCGCGGAGCTTGTCGCCGTGCTCGCGGGCGTGGTGGGCACAGAAGAGCAGCTCACCACCGGCCACCAGCATGACGCGGAGGTAGGCCTGGGCACCGCACCGGTCACACCGGTCGATCGCGGAGAGCGGTGCGCTCGGAGCAATCGCTGTGGTCACTGGTCTCACTTCCCTTCCTGGGCCATGCACCTGAGTCAACAGGCGATCACCGGTAGTCATTCCCCCGATGGCGTCTCCTGACACCGACATCAACATCCAACCACGGTGAGGAGTTCCCGATGACAGGGCGTCCACCGAAGTTCTCGGAGTGATACCCGCCACCATGCCCCCCACGACCCTGCAGCAGCAGGACCTCCAGTGTGACGCCCGATGCCAAACCTGGGTTGCATTTCAGAACAAACTCGCCTCACGACCCGAATCGTGATGGCAGCGATCATGCACGGTCTACCTCGGGGAACTCTGGAGGCGCGCCCCGGGGCCTGGCCGCCGTGTCGCGGGCGGGTCGTCAGGCCTTCGTGGCGGTGCCGCGGATAGATTGGTCGAGCAGGTCAGACCGGGAACGGAGCAGGGACGATCGACAACACGTACAACGCCCACCACCTCCTCGTCCTCGAGGGGCTCGAGGCGGTCCGCAAGCGGCCCGGCATGTACATCGGCTCGACCGACAGCCGCGGGCTGACCCACTGCCTGTGGGAGATCATCGACAACGCGGTGGACGAGGCGCTCGGCGACTTCTGCACCCACGTCGACGTGACGCTGCACGCCGACGGCTCCGCCGAGGTGCACGACAACGGGCGCGGCATCCCGGTCGACAAGGAGCCCAAGACCGGACTCGCCGGGGTGGAGGTGGTCTTCACCAAGCTCCACGCTGGCGGCAAGTTCGGCGGCGGCTCCTACGTCGCGACCGGTGGTCTGCACGGCGTCGGCTCGTCGGTCGTCAACGCGCTCTCGGCCCGGCTCGACGTCGAGGTCGACCGGTCCCCGGCCACCCAGGCGATGAGCTTCCGGCGCGGCACCCCGGGCGTGTTCGCCGCCCCCGGGCCCGACGCGGACTTCACGCCGCAGTCGGGCTTGCACAAGGGCGGCCGCGTGAAGAAGGGGGTCACCGGCACCCGGATCCGGTTCTGGCCGGACCGGCAGATCTTCACCAAGGACGCCGCGTTCGCCTACGACGAGCTGGTCAACCGGGTGCGGCAGACGTCGTTCATCGTGCCCGGCCTGGAGCTGGTGATCCGCGACCTGCGGGGTGACCAGCCGGTCGAGGAGAAGTTCCGACACGACGGCGGGATCACCGAGTTCTGCGACTTCCTGGCGCGAGACGAGCCGCTGACGGCCGTACGCCGGCTCCAGGGCCACGACACCTTCATCGAGACCGTGCCGATGCTCGACGACGCCGGTCACATGACGCCTCAGGACGTCGAGCGCGACCTGGTCGTCGACGTCGCGCTGCGGTGGGGCACCGGCTACGACACCGAGCTGCGCTCCTTCGTCAACGTGATCTCCACGCCGAAGGGCGGCACCCACCTCAGCGGCTTCGAGCAGGCGATCACCAAGACGTTCAACGACGTGATGCGGTCCAGCAAGGCGCTCAAGGTCGGCGACGCCGACGTGATCAAGGACGACGTGCTCGAGGGCATGACCGCCGTGGTCACGGTGCGGCTGGCCGAGCCGCAGTTCGAGGGGCAGACCAAGGAGATCCTGGGCACGCCGGCCGCGCGTCCCGTCGTACGACGGGTGGTCGCCGGTGA
>JAWWPE010000260.1:0-11455 GCA_033850895.1 Nocardioidaceae bacterium
TGGATGACGCCGTCGGCGTCCTTTGCGCCGGTCCGCAGGCTGTCGAGGTCGTCGAGGTCGCCGCGAAGCACGCCAACGCCCTTGGACTCGAGCGCTGCGGCAGACCTGTCGGACCTGGCCAGTCCGACGACCTCGTGGCCGCCGGACAAGAGCTCGTCGACGACGGCAGAGCCAATCCATCCGGAAGCTCCGGTGACGAATACGCGCATGAGAGTGATCTCCTTCTGCCCTGGCGATCACGTCAGAGCGATTGATGTCAGTTACTGACATAAGCATACACCTGACATGTCAGCCACTGTCATCATTGCTAGGATCGCGGCATGGTGCGATGGGAACCCGGTGCGCGGGAGCGACTGCAGGCGGCGGCCCTCGATCTGTACGCCAGCAAGGGTTTTGAGGAGACCACCGTCGTCGAGATCGCCCAGTCCGTCGATCTCACCGAACGCACCTTCTTCCGCCATTTCGTCGACAAACGCGAGGTGATCTTCGCCGGGCAGGACGTCTTTCAGCAGGGCTTCATCGACGGCGTGGCCGACGCGCCGCACGGTGCGTCTCCGCTTGAGATCGTGACGTCGGCGGTGCTCGCGGGATCCGGGTTCTTCACCGAAGACCGCCGTACGCACTCCCGCCAGCGGTCGGCCGTCATCACGGCGACCCCGGAGCTACGGGAACGCGAGCTCCTGAAAATGGCGAGTCTGGCGGCGGCGATTGCTGGGGCACTGCGCGAGCGCGGCGTCCCCGATCCCGCGGCAACTCTTGCGGCGGAATCGGGGACGACGGTGTTCCGTATGGCGTTCGAGCGATGGCTCGAGCCGGACTCCAAGCGCACCCTCATCGAGCTCGAACGTGAGATGTTCGCAGAGCTCGCGGCGCTCACCGGCTCAACGGCCCGCTCCGACCAGTAGATCTGCCGGATGGGGTGCGGCGACCGCCTCCGACCCACCCCGAGCGCGGTGCACCCCGGAGCTGAACACCAGGCAGAGGAACGCGAGACTCGCCGCCGCAGTTCGAACGGCATGCGCGGCCTGCCAACGATCCCGGTCACTCGTCCAGTCCGACGGCGGCCGACGTACCGACCAGTCGAGCTGGTCGGAGTTGATCGGCAGGTTGATGACGACCGTCGTGACCAACACGACCAGGAGCAGCCCGAGGACGACCGAGCTCAGCCCGAGACCGGGGCTCCCCCACTTGAGGCCCAGGGCAATCACCACAGCGGTGGCGATGATCGTGGGGATCAGCGTCGCGGTGGCCAGGGTGTCCATGCGTACGAGCTCCACTTTTCGGACCTGGGTGTAGACCGACGCATCGTACTTTCGCAGGGAGAGCTCGAGCACGAGGATCGTGATCATGAACCCGGCGAACACACCACCGAACACGATGCTGACGGTCCGCGCCACCCGCTCGAGCAGCGCAGTCCTCATGCCTCGACCTCGTGGGTGTTGGCGACGCGGAGGCCGATGACGGCCGCCACAAGCAGGAAGATGCTGCCCACCAACAGGCTGCGCTGGAATCCCTCCGTGAGGGCGTCGGGCATACCGGCCCGCGAGGCGAGCACGTCATTGGTCCGCGCCGTACCGATCGCGGTCAGCACAGCCAGGCCCAGCACGCCACCGACCTGCTGTGCGGAGTTGAGCAGGGCTGCGGCGAGCCCGGCCTGCTCGCTCGGCACACCAGCGTTCGCAGCCGTGGCCACCGCCACGAACACGGCACCGATGCCGAATGAGAGGACGAGCATTCCCGGCAGAAGGTCAGCGACGAACGATCCGTCCACAGGTATCCGCGACAGCATGAACACGCCGGCCGCCGTGACGGCCGCACCCACGACGATCAACGGACGCGTGCCGACCTTGGCGATGAGCTGGGACGAGATGCCGGCCGACATGCCGATCGCGAAGCACAGCGGCAGGTACGCGAGCCCGGTCTTGATCGGCGAGTAGCCCAGGACGTTCTGCATGTAGAGCGTCAGGAAGAAGAACATCGACACGAAGCCGGCGAAGGCGATCAGCTGGGTGGCGTTGGCCGCAGCCAGCCCGCGCACCTTGAAGATCGAGAGCGGCACCAGGGGATTGCGCGAACGCACCTCGGTGACCAGGAACGCGAGGACCAGGGCCACCGCGCCGGCGAGGCCGCCGATCGTACGACCGGTCCCCCAGCCGGCATCCGGCGCCTCGACCAGTGTGTAGACCAGCAGGAGCATCGAACCGGTCGCGATGATCGTGCCGAGCAGGTCGAAATTGACCCGTGACGGCGCCTTACGGCGATCGTCTCCGATGAGTCGATACACCGCAGGGATCAGCAGGACGCAGATGACGGGGTTGATGAACATCACCCAGCGCCAACCCGGGCCTTCGGTGATGATGCCGCCGAGCAGCACCCCGACCGCCGACGCCAGGCCGGCGACGCCACCCCATACACCCAGCGCGGTGTGGCGATCCGAGCCTTCCTGGAATGTGGTGGTCAGCACCGAGAGTGCCGCCGGAAGGGTCATGGCCGCGCCGATGCCCTGGACCAGGCGCGCGGAGACGAGGACCTCCGAGGTGTCGGCGAAGCCGCCGACCAGGGAGGCGATGCCGAACAGCACGATGCCGGCGACGAGCACCCGGCGGCGGCCGAGCAGGTCGGCGGCGCGACCACCGAGCAGCATGAAGCCGCCGTACGTCAGGAGGTAGCCGCTGGGCACCCACTGCAGCTCCTGGACGGAGAAGCCCAGATCGGAACGGATCGACGGGAGAGCGACGTTGACGATCGTCACGTCGATGAAGTCGAGGAAGCCGACGGCACACAACAGGGCCAGGATCAGCTTCCCGCGATTGGTGGCCAGCGCGGTCGGCGCCGGGGTCGTGATGGTCATGATGACTTCTTTCTTGAGTATGTACTCAGATACTATTCCATATCCTGAGTGTGAACTCAATAATCTATTGGCCGCGCTAGGGTACGGGGGTGACGGAGATGAAGAAGACCCGCGGGAGGCCGCCGTCGGGGGGTCGCGAGGAGATCCTCAAGGCGACCCTCGACGTACTGAGGGAGCGCGGGATCGCCCGGCTCACGACCCGTGCCGTCGCCGAGCGGGCTGGCGTCTCAGAGGGCAGCATCTTCTACCACTTCGTCGACCGCACGGGCCTGCTCAAGGCGGTCTTCGAGGACTCGCTGGACGACATGAAGAACCTCACCGGCGCGGGCTTCGTGAGCAGCGACATACGGGCGACTCTCAAGGCGTTCACCGAGGTGGTCGCAGATTTCCTCGACTCCGGACTCGACGTGCTGATCGCCGCACAGTCCGACACCGACCTCCGCGAGGTGGTCATTTCCTTCCTCGCTGAGAACGACTACGGACCCCACCGTGGAATCGGCGGCATGGGGCACTATTTCGCGCAGCAGCAGGAGGCCGGCGCCATCCGGTCCGACGTCGACCCGAGGGTCATTTCCTATCTCGTGGTCAGCGACGCATTCCAGCGCGCTGCGCAGCCCAAGCTCTTCGGGCATCGCAAGGGCGTGCCCGGCCAGGATGCGTTCTTCACCGCGCTGATGACCCTCATCGCGCCGGTCGACTGACCGTCAGAGCGGGATGCGGTAGACCATGAAGCCTCGGTCCTCGGCGACCTGGTCGTTCAGCGCCCGAGCCGCGACGTTGTTGGTCTGCGTCGTCCAGTAGACCCGATCGCAATCGCGCTCCCTGGCGTGGTCGGTCACCGCGGCGATCAGCGCACGGGCGACTCCGTGGCCCCGGGCCTCGGGCGCGGTGAACAGGTCCTGCAGGTAGCAGACGTCTCGCGACGAGGTGCTCGCGTGGACCAGGAAGTGCACGATCCCGACCAGCTCGCCGTCCAGCTTCGCCCCGAGTGCGTGGAGCCGCTCGTCGGCCTGGAACTCGCGCCACGCGCGGTCATACATCTCCTGCTTCTCGTCCCGCTGATAGAACGCGATGTAGCCGCGGAACAGGGTTTCCCAGGCCTCGCGGTCCTCGGGCTCGAGTCTCGTCACTTCCAGCACGCCGCCACCCTAGCGAGCGGCGCACTAGGCTCGCGGGCATGGCCACAGTCATCCTGGTTCGTCACGGCCGGACCACCGCGAACGCCAGCGGCGTGCTGGCTGGACGTACGGCCGGGATCAAGCTCGACAAGATCGGCCGCGACCAGGCGATCCGGACCGCCGAGCGCCTGGCGGTGGTGCCGCTGGTCGGCGTGGTCTCGAGCCCTCTGGAGCGCTGCCGACAGACTGCGCGAGTGATCCTCGACCGGCAGACCGGCTCCCCCGTCGCCCCGCTCGAGAAGGGCATCACCGAGTGCGACTACGGCGACTGGCAAGGTCGCGAGCTCAAGGATCTGGCGAAGGAGGACCTCTGGAAGGTCGTGCAGTCGCAGCCCTCTGCGGCGGCATTCCCCGGAGGCGAGTCACTGGCCGCGATGCAGGCGAGATCGGTGTCGGCCGTACGTCGTCTGGACGCGGCGTTCGAGGCCGAGCACGGAACGGGCGCCGTGTGGGTCGCCGTCAGCCATGGCGACATCATCAAGTCGATCCTGGCCGACGCGCTCGGCATGCACCTCGACCTGTTCCAGCGGATCAACGTCAACCCGGCGTCAGTCTCTATCGTGCGCTATTCGGCCGCGCGACCCGATGTCCTGGCCACCAACACCGACGCCGGGGACCTGTCCTGGCTCAAGGCCAAGCCGTCCGACGAGGGCGCACAGGTCGGCGGCGGAGCGGGCCACCAAGCCGACCCTTCGGCTGACTCATAACATTGACCCCATGACCATCGTCCACGGATTCGACTGGCCCGACCGGCTCGTGATCGGCACCGTCGGACAACCCGGCGAGCGTACGTTCTACCTGCAGGCACGCGCCGGACGTCAGCTCGTCAGCATCGCCCTCGAAAAGCAACAGTCGGCAGCGCTCGCCGAGCGGATCGAGGAGATCCTCGATGAGCTGATGAGCGAGGACGGCAATCCCTTCAGCGTTCCGACTCTCACTCCTGAAGGGCTGGTCGACAACGATCCACTTGAACAACCCGTCGAGGAGCAGTTCCGCGCGGGCGGGATGGGTCTGGGTTGGGACCCGGCGACCGCCCAGATCGTGATCGAGGCGTTCCCGATCATCGAGGTGGACGCCGAGGAGCTCGAGGGCCTCGGCGAGACGGAGGTCGAGATCGAGGTCGAGCCGGAGGAAGTCCTGGTCGTACGGATTCCGGTCGGCGCGGCCCGCGCGTTCGCGAAGCGCACCCGCGAGGTGGTGGGCGCGGGACGGCCGCTCTGCCCGCTGTGCAGCCTGCCGATGGACTCCGACGACCACGTCTGCGAACTGCCCGACGGATTCCGTTGACCGTCGATCTCGTCGAAGGCGAGCTGGAGCTGGCGAGCCGGATCCTGTCGGCCTCCAACGCCACGTACCTCGGCCACATCGGCGATGTCACGGTCGTCTACAAGCCCATCGCCGGCGAACGGCCGTTGTGGGACTTCCCGGACGGCAATCTGGCGCACCGGGAGGTCGCCGCGTACGCCGTCTCCGAGACCTTCGGGTGGAACGTGGTGCCGCAGACCTGGCTGCGGGACGGACCGATGGGTCCCGGAATGGTGCAGCTGTGGCAGGACATCGATGTCGAGCAGGCGGCGGTCACGCTGGTCCCGGCACAAGCCACCCCCAAAGGCTGGTGCCACGTGCTCGACGGACTCGATGCCCAGGACCGGCCCGTGTCATTGATCCACGAGGACTCGCCGGAGCTGCGCCGCATGGCGGTGTTCGACATCGTCGCCAACAACGCCGACCGCAAGGGTGGCCACGTCCTCGAGATGCTCGACCGGCACCGCTACGGCGTCGACCACGGCCTGACGTTCCACTCCGAGCACAAGCTGCGCACGATTCTGTGGGGGTGGCAGGGGCAGGCTCTGCTCCCGGCTGAGCTCGCCGGGGTGGAGCGGGTGCTCACGAGTCTGTACGAGGAGCTCGGCGACACCCTCGCCTCGTTGCTGGCCGATGCCGAGATCGACGCACTGGCCGTCAGGTGTGAGCGGCTGCTGCACCGAGCCCACTTCCCGCGACCCCGTGGCCCCATGCCCGCGGTGCCCTGGCCGCCGTTCTGACGGCGATCAGAACGCGCTGGGGTCGATCTGCACGGGATAGCCGGAGCGCAGCACCGCAATGCTGGACGGCGGAGTGATCACGGAGACTTGCCCGATCCGCGGTCGCGCGCGTCTCGGGCCGTAGCCTTCGGCCGTCCAGCTGATCAGCTCGTCACCGTGGACCAACCATGGCGCGTCGTCGACGAGGACGAACGCACCGTCGGGGAGACCCGCCCACTCCATGGGGTGGAAGCGCCGGCGATGTGTGCCGCGGACGATGCGCTCCCCGTGGAGCTGAGCGTTGATCTCCCTGGCCGACGGCACGGCGCCGCCGAGCTCGTCGGCCCAACCGTGACGATAGGCGTCGTAGTCGCCGCGCCGGCACAAGGCGCACGGTCTGTGCCCGGCCGCGAACGAGACGGCCTCGTCGTGGAAGAACAGCCAGGTGAACCGGTTGGGCCGCCACTGCTCGTCCCACCAACCCTTGAACTCGAGCGCACACGTGATCCAGAGGTCGGTGGCGTGGAACCGGACGATCTCACGGCCGGAGTGCAACTGGCCACGGTTGCCGGTCCACGCGCCCCGTAGGGGTGTGGCGACGATGTCACCGAGCGGGGTGACGCGATTGCGCGCTGGGGCCATGCCCCCGAACGTACGATCTGCACCCGACAGAAACCCCGCCGCCACGAACTACGACGTTGCGGAACGCCAGGCGAAGTCGTCGAGGTCGGTGAACGTACCTGCATCGCCGACGATCTCGATCCGGTGCGACCCACTGCCCTCTTCCGGCACGCCGGCGTCCTTGGCGAGGGCCTTCCGCTTGTAGAGAGCCAGCTTGATGTTGTCGGTCGCGAACTCCACGTACTTGCTGCCGAAGCTCTTGGCCACCTCGAGACCGTGATCGGTGTAGAAGCGCTTGGTTTCCTTGACGTCGGCGACGCCGATCAGGAGCACGAGGTCGTCATGCGTCCGGGTGGCCGGACCGACTTCCTTCTTCGACGAGGTGGCGATCTTCCAGATCGCGCCGTCGGGAGCCTGCACGGTTCCGCTGTAGCCCCACATGCCCTTGACGGCCGGCTTCAGTGTGGTGGCACCTGCGGCGATGGCGGAGCCGACCAGGCTGTCGACTGTCGACGGCTGGGACACGACCAGGGAGATGGTGTAGCCACGGAAGCCGCTGGTCGGGGCGTCGGATGCCCGCAGCTCGATCTGGGAGTCCAGGTCGAATGCGGCGGCGTAGAACTCCTTGGCGGCGATGGGATCGGACACTTCGAGGGTGATTGCGTTGATGGTTGTCATGCCGACAACGCTATGAGCGAGCGGCCGGTTCCTGCTTCTCGATTCCTGACCACCTTGGGCGGTCCGGGCTACGAGCGGTTGGCCTTCGCGATGGTCTCCTCGACGATCGAGTTGATCCGGGCACCGTTGGGCCAGCCGGCGTAGTGGCACAGGAAGATCACGATCTCGCGCAGCTGCTGCTCGTCGAGCTCACCGTTCTTGTACGCGGCTGGGATCTGGATCGTCAGGACGTCGTGGCCAGCACTGCCGGCCAGCAAGCCGATCAACAGCAGCCGCCGGTCGCGGTCGGTGAGGCCGGGGCGGCTCCAGATGTCGGCGAAGAGGTGGTCGGCGGTGAGTCCGAAGAAGTCTCCCTCCCCGTCCGACATGTCGAAGCCGTAGACCCGCTCCATCGCCTCGAGCCCACGTCGCCGAACTTCCGGCAGGTCGTCGAACTTGCCCATCTCACTTCTCCTTCGTGGGTAGCCCCAGACCCGGGGCGAGGTGGTCAGCCGCGAGACGCGCCAGGGGTACGTCGACACCATGCTCGTCGGCCAGCGCGATCGCAAAGGCGAGGTCCTTCTCGCCCAGCGCGACCACGTGCTCGAAGACGCCGTACCAGAAATCATCCTCGTCCAGCGGTGCGGTCGTGGAGCGGTGCATGATCGCGCCGGGTCCGCCGGTGATGGCATCGGTGTGACGAACCACCTTGCCCAGCTCGACGAGGTCCAGTCCGACCGCCTCGGCGAGTCGTTGCGCTTCCGTGGCGGCGGTGAACGCCACGAAGTGCATCAGGTTGCGGGCCAGCTTGAGCTGGGTGCCGGCGCCGATCGGACCGGCGTGGACGACGTACGACGACAGCCCGTCGAGGGCCGGACGGGCCGCGGCGAACGCCTCGTCTGAGCCGCCGACCAGGATTGCGAGGGTGCCGGCGGAGGCCCCCATCGCGCCGCCGCTCACGGGGGCGTCCAGCACGTGCACGCCGTGTCGAGCCGCCTCAGCGGCCAGTTCCGCGGGGGTGCTCGGCGCGACGGTGGAGTGGATGACGACGACCTTGGCGCCCTCGCCGGTCAGCACCTTCGCGAGAACGTCGCGTACCTGGTCGTCGTCGCGCACCATGACGCAGACGATGTCGGTCTGCGCGGCCAGCTCACCGACGCTGGAGGCAGCCCGCGCGCCCAGGGCCTCCAGCTCGGCAGCCGCCTCAGGCAGCAGGTCGAAGACCGACAGCTCGATGCCCTCGGCGGCCGCCAACCGTTGCGCCATGGGCTTGCCGATGTTGCCCAGCCCGACGAAGCCGACTCGCGTGTCAGGCACGGAACGTCTGCCCGCCGTCAACGGCAATGATCTGGCCGGTCACCCACGACGACTCATCGGACAGCAGGAACAGGCAGGCGCCGACCAGGTCGTCGGGCTGACCCATCCGCTTGATGGCAAGGCTTTTGACCAGGTCCTTCGCGGCATCGCCGGCCTGGACGCGGGTGGCTTCGGTGTCGGTCGGGCCCGGGGCGATCGCATTGACCCGGATGTTCATACCGCCGAGCTCGTGGGCGAGCTGCTGGGTGAGGCCGTTGACCCCGACCTTGGCGAGGCCGTAGAAGCCGGAGTAGAGGTATGCCGCGGTGCTCGATTGGTTGACGATCGAGCCTCCGCCGCGCGACTGCAGGTGCGGGTAGACCGCTCGCGTCATCACCAGCGCACCGTCCATGTTCACCGCCATGAACTTCCGGTAGTAGTCCCAGTCGACGCTGATCAGCAGGTCGAACTGCATGTCGCCGTAGATGGCCGCGTTGTTGACCAATCCGTCGATGCCGCCGAGCTCCCCCACCACGCGATCGACCATCGCGTCCGCGGATTCGGCGGACGAGACGTCGGTGTGCACGTAGAACGCACGACCGCCGGCCGCCTCGATCTCCTTGGCGACCCGTTCGCCGGATTCGTCGTTGAGGTCGGCCACCACGACCGCGGCACCCTCGGCCCCGAGCGCCTTCGCGTATGCCTCGCCGATGCCTTGCGCCGCGCCGGTCACGACGACGACCTTGTCCAGGAATCGCTGGCTCATCATGTTCTCCTCGGGTTGGACTCGGGTGCGATCACGCGGGTTCGGCGACCGTCTTGGTCTCGAGGTACTCCTCGAAACCGGCAACGCCCATCTCCCGGCCGATGCCGGACTGCTTGTAGCCGCCGAACGGTGCGTCGGGGCTGAACCACACTCCACCGTTGACGGCGATGGTGCCCGTACGTATGCGGTTGGCGACGCTCTTGGCACGTTCGATGTCGCCTGAGTCGACCGAGCCGGAAAGTCCGTACGCCGAATCGTTGGCGATGCGCACCGCGTCGTCGTCGCCATCGTGCGGAATCACCACCAGCACCGGTCCGAAGATCTCCTCCTGCGCCAGCCGAGACGAGTTGTCCAGGCCCGAGATGACGGTGGGCTGGATCCAGAACCCCGGCTGGTCGATGACCGCTCCCCCGGTGGCGAACGTGCCACCCTCTTCGCGGGCCAGCTCGAGATAGGCCTCGACCCGGTCGCGTTGCACCTGTGAGATCACCGGACCGCAGATCGCACCCGGATCGGCCGGATCCTTGGCGCCGATCGACTCCATCGTGGTGGCCGCGACCTGCACCGCCTCGTCGTAGCGCTCACGCGGGACGATCAGCCGGGTGGTGATGGCACAACCCTGACCAGCGTGGATGCAGGCCGTGAACGCCGTCATACCCGCCGCCGCGGCGATGTCGGCATCATCGAGCACGATCGCCGCGGACTTGCCGCCGAGCTCGAGGAAGACGCGCTTCAGGGTCGGCGCGGCAGCCGCCATGATCGCCTTGCCGGTGGCCGTCGACCCGGTGAACGACACCATGTCGACCCTGGGATCCGTGGCGAGCACGGAGGCCACCTCGTTGGAGCGCGGGCTCACGACATTGAAGACCCCGGCCGGGATGTCGGTGTGCTCGGCGACGAGCCGGCCGAGCTCGCAGGCCAGCCACGGGGTGTCGGGCGCCGGTTTGAGCACGACGGTGCAGCCGGCTGCGAGCGCCGGTCCGATCTTGGCCAGATTGATCTGGGTCGGCACGTTCCACGGCGAGATCGCCGCCACCACGCCGATCGCTTCGCGGCGGATCGTCCGTCGCGAGGCGATGCCCATGGGCGACGCGACGCCGAGATCGGTCTCGAACTCATAGCTCTCGAGCAGGTCGGTGACCCACCTGAGGCCCTCGACCGGTACGTCGAACCCCGCGGCGCCCATCATGAACCCGGGCATGCCGACTTCTTCGGTGGTCAGCGCCTTGAACGCCTCGGCGTTGTCGAGCAGCGCCTGGTGCAGCTGGCGCAGGCAGCGCGTCCGCAACGCCACGTCGGTCGACCAGGAGGTCTCGTCGAAGGCCCGGCGGGCGGCGGAGATGGCCGCATCGAGGTCGGCTGCGGTGCCATCGGGAGCGTGCCCGATCACCTCGCCGGTCGCCGGATTGAGAATCGAGTACGTCGCCGCGTCGGAGGCACCGACGAGCTTCCCGTCGATGAGCTGGAGGGCAGCCGGGGGAAGGGTCATGAGCTCGGCTCCGTTGCGACTGCTTGGGTGAGATGTTCGCCGCGCTCGACCGGCGGTGGCCAGATGCTCGACGGAATGTCCTCGTAGCGGTAGTGGCCGGGCACCTCGAGGCCACCGACGGACATCCGTTTGAGCAGGGTTTCCGGAGCCTTGCCGGCCTCGATGATCGCCATGAACGTATGCGCCGTGGACGGCATGTCGAACCAGTCGCGCTGCCAGGCGAACTTGATCTGCCCGTCGTCGGCACCCCCGACCTGGCGCTCGAGTCCGAACCAGGAACCGCCGATGCCGAGGATCTCGAACTCCTTGCCGGCCTCGTCGAGGATGCCTGACCGCTGCTTCCAGAACCCGACGACCATCGCTTTGACGTCGTCGATCATCGAGCACTGGTAGTCGTAGTGCCACCCGTCTAGCCCGTCCATCTCGATGCCGATGGCCCAGTCCCGGATCTGGTCGCGTCCGACCGCCATGAAGTGCTCGTCGGGGCTGTACATCCACCCGTACGTGGCGTCCTCGGCGTACCAGTCGGCCATGATGCGCCAGTCGCCTGAGGCCTCGGCGCGTCGATTGACA
>JAWWPE010000352.1:0-4118 GCA_033850895.1 Nocardioidaceae bacterium
CGCTGGAGGAACGCGTCGTCATTCGTGATGTTGAGGGCGGTGATCCCGTAGTCCGTCGGCGCGGGTGGCGGGATCACGGGCGGCGAGGGCTTGCTCGGCGTGCTCTCCGTCTGATGCGGCAGGGCCGGCGCGACTGGCGCGACGGTCGGAGCCGGCGTCGGGGTCGGGGTGGGACTCGGGGTTGGGGTTGGAGTGGGCGCGGGAGTTGGGGTCGGCGCCGGGGCTTGAGTCGTGGCGTTTGGTTTCGGGGTTGGCCCGGCTCCCGGGGTGACCCGGCTGATCGAGGGCTTCTGAACCGCCGGGCTGTCATGGGATGTGGCGACCACCGCGACGGTGCCGGCCGTGGCCAGTCCGGCCACCACGGTCACGGCCACAACGCCTTGGGTGCCTGCACCGGCCGCGATCGCCTTGACCGGTTCGAGTGCGGCCTTCGCGGCATGGGCCGCCAACGCCTTGATGCCCAGCGCGGCTCCGCCCCCGGCGGCCGCGGCACCGCCGCCGGCGAGATAGCCCGCAGCAGCCGAGCCGAGCAGGGCGGGGCCGAGGATCCCGGACAGATTGGAGTTGACCTCGGCGAGCTCGAGGTACAGACCCGTGCAGCGACTGCAGCCGTCCAGGTGCTTTTCCACCTGTGCGGTGTCACGTGCCGACAGCCCCTTGCGCACGTATGAACCGAGCAGCGCCGTCGTCTTCTGGCAACCGACGTGCAGGTTCGGTGCGAGATGCCCTTGCAGATAGGCCTGCCGCAGGCCTTCGCGGGCTCGATAGGCCAGCGCCGAGACACTGTTGGCGCTCATGCCCAGCAAGGGCGCGATCTGCGCAGGCTTCTGGCCCTCGACGTCGAGGTGCCACAGCACGAGCTGCCAGCGTTCGGGCAGCGATGCGAACGCCTCGGCGGCCGCGCTCTCCTCGAATCTCATCGTCGCCGGGTCGACGAACTCGACCGCCCGGTCCAGCTCCGACTCGTCACCGGTCGACCGGACCCGCTTCGATGCCCGAATGCGGTCGACGTGCAGCCGCCGGAGCGAGGTCAACAGATAGGCGCGGAACGATTCGTCCGGGCCCTTGCCGGCCTGGAGCACTGCAAGCACCCGGATGAAGGCCTCGGCGACGAGGTCATCCGCGTCCGGACCGCGCACGAGGTGACGGGCGAGCCGGTTCGCCGCGTCGCGGTGGCGACCGAAGAGCTCGCCGTACGCCTCGTTGTCTCCAGCACGGACTGCGGAAATGAGTTCGGCGTCGCTGGACTCCGTGATGTTGCTGAGCATGTCTGGCACGACGACGGCCTCCCTGGCCTGTTCAACGATTGCGGCAGGCTCCGGTCACGACCAGGCGAGTTGTCGCGTCATGATCCGTGCCGAGGTCCGTCTCTTCTGTGTCCGATCTCGAAAGGGGGCGCAATGGTCAACTCGGGGCTGAGCTTTGCGCTCCTTGAGGAAGCCGTGCGCGACGGTCGACCGGACATTGCTGCAGTTGCACACGAGGTGGGAGCGAGTGCAGCGCAGATGGGCATCCCGCTCCACGAGGTCCTGGACCACGTGGAGCGGGCACACGCCCAGCAGGAGCCGTCGTACGCGACGGTCCGCGCCGCAGCACTGGCGTGGGTCGAGAAGGCCCTGTTGCACCAGGTGGACGTGTCATGCGAGCACCCGCTGACCTCGTTGTCGACGGTTCCGCATGTACGCTCCCGGCTCGGCGACGTCTATCGGGGGGCCGAGCGGTCCGGGGCACGCGTCTCCGACACGCACGTCCTGGTCGTCGTGGAGCTGCCGCGCACGGGGGACGGCAATCAGCTCGAGCAGTCGCTGCACGCGCTCGAGCTGGCGCAGACGATGCGCGCGGTGTTCGCCGGCGAGGAAACCATCGGCCAGATGTCTCCGCGGCGATTCGCCGCCCTCGTCGAGCGGGACCATGCCGATCCGGTGACGGTCAGCCTGCTGGCGCTGCTGCTGGAGGGGACGCACGGACGTACCGGTCATCCCCGCCTGTGGGTCGAAGAGCTGCCGGGCTCACCGGACGCGGTGCCAAGCCTGCTCGCGGCACTCTGTTCCTAGAGCACGCACGGCTGTCGGTGCTGCGTGGCAGGCTGGACGCATGTGCGGCCGCTACGCGACAACCCAGACCTCGGCGTCGCTCAACCAGGCGTTCGAGGTCGATCTCGCCAACTCCTTCGTCGAGCTCGAAGCCGACTACAACATGGCGCCGACCAAGCTGGCGCCGATCCTGATCGGACGGGCCCCCGAGGAGTCGGCCGACCGCCCGGTGCGAGAGCTGTTGACCGCGCGCTGGGGACTGATCCCCAGCTGGGCCAAGGATCCGTCGATCGGCAACCGGATGATCAACGCGCGGTCCGAGACGGTTGCCGAGAAGCCGGCGTTCAAGAAGGCATTCGGCAAGCGCCGGGGACTCATCCCCGCCGACGGCTACTACGAGTGGTACGCCGGGGAGGTCGCGGAGGGCCAGAAGCGTGCACCCAAGCAGCCGTTCTACATCACCCCCAAGGACGGCTCGGTGCTCGCGATGGCCGGGCTGTATGAGTTCTGGAAGGACCGCGACGCCGACGAATGGGTCATCAGCTACACCATCCTGACCACGACGGCCGAGGATGAGCTCGGCCACCTGCACGACCGCATGCCGTTGTTCGTCGAGCCCGACGGCTACGACGCCTGGCTCGATCCGGCGCCGCACCCCACAGAGGAGCTGCTCGAGCTGCTGATCCCGGCGGCGCCCGGGTTGCTCGAAGCGTTCCCGGTGTCGACTGCGGTCAACAACGTACGCAACAACGGCCCCGAGCTGATCGAGCCACTGCCCCCGGAATAGCCGCGCCGACCTGTCGGTTGAACCCCTCAGGAGGTCCGATGCAGACATACGCCGCACGCCGCGACACCAGTGATCAGCCCGGTCTCGGGACGATCATGCCGCTCAGCCCACGTCCGAAGCCCGGAGTAGGCTGGGACGCGATGACCGTCACTGACGAAACCCCCGACACGCCGGAGACCCCGGAGGAGCAGCAGGCCCGCTTCGAGGCCGATGCGTTGCCGTTCCTCGACCAGCTCTACTCCGCCGCTCTGCGCATGACCCGCAACCCGCACGATGCCGAGGACCTGGTCCAGGAGACCTACTCCAAGGCGTTCGCCGCGTTCCACCAGTTCAAGGCCGGCACCAACCTGAAGGCCTGGCTCTACCGCATCCTCACCAACACCTACATCAACTCCTATCGCAAGAAGCAGCGCCAGCCGCAGCAGATCACCGATGAGATCGAGGACTGGCAGATTGCTCGTGCGGAGTCGCACGGGTCGAGCGGCCTGAAGTCCGCCGAGATGGAAGCGCTCGAGCACCTGCCCGACAGCGACGTCAAGGACGCTCTGCAGGAACTGCCGGAGGACTTCCGCTATGCGGTCTATCTCGCCGATGTCGAGGGATTCCCTTACAAGGAGATCGCCGAGATCATGGACACGCCGATCGGCACCGTGATGTCCCGCCTGCACCGCGGCCGTCGTATGCTCCGCGACATGCTTTCCGACTATGCCCGCGATCGCGGGATGGCCGTCACGGGTGAGACGAAATGAACGAACGCATCGGCAACTGCGAAGGTCCGGACTGCGCGAAGGCGCTGGAGAACCTCTACCTGTTCATCGATCAGGAGATCGATTCGGCGAGCTCGACCGAGATCCAGGCGCACCTCGACGAGTGCAGCGCCTGTCTCGGTGAATTCGACCTCGAGCGCGTGGTGAAGTCATTGGTGTCACGGTCGTGCAGCGAGGTGGCGCCGGAGCCACTGCGACAGAAGGTGCTCGTCTCGATCCGCACCGTGCAGGTGCACATCAGCGAGACCAGGACCAGCTGACCGCACAAGAAATCCCCGTCCACCGGACGGGGATTTCTTCGTATGTCAGTGGCTCACGCGTTGGGGCGCTTGCCGTGGTTTGCGCCCTTCTTCTTGCGAGCGCGGCGCTTGCGTCCTCGTCGACTCATGTACGTTCCTCCTCGAAAAGCTGGTCGGACTAGTCTCCCACAGGCTTCACGCGAGACATGAATCGCTCCCGGTCGACGACCACCCGGCGGATCTCGCCGGTCGCCAGCAGCGTGCCGTCGGCGTCGAGCGCGGCCACCTGAAA
>JAWWPE010000376.1:0-5378 GCA_033850895.1 Nocardioidaceae bacterium
GCCGATCGGATCGCCCGGCGAGAAGACCATCGAGGCGGCGCTCAACCCTGCGCAGGGGTCGTGGCTCTACTTCGTCGCGGTCAACCTCGACACCGGTGAGACGATCTTCTCCAACACTTTCGCCGAGCACCAGCGCGCCGTGGCGAAGCTCGATGCGTACTGCAAGACGTCCGACGCCTGCTGATGCGCTGCGCTGTCCTAGGGTCGCCGATCGCCCATTCGCTCTCGCCGGTCATGCACCGTTCGGCGTACGCGGAGCTCGGTCTCGACTGGACGTATGACGCGATCGAGCTCGGCGAGGAAGATCTCGAGCTGTTCCTGAAGTCGCTGGGCGACGACGTACGCGGGTTGTCGGTGACCGCACCGTTGAAGCGCAGACTGGTCGAGCTGGTCGAGCTGGCCGACGATCCGATCCTGCGCGTGGCCAACACCGTCGTCGTCGACGACGGCAACCTGCGCGCGTACAACACGGATGTGCCGGGCGCGGTCGCGGCGCTGCAGGAGCGCGGTATCGAATCGGTCAGCAGTGCTCGCATCCTCGGTGGTGGGGCGACCGCATCTTCGCTGGCCTACGCGCTCTCGCAGATCGGCGTGCGACATCTCGACATCGTGGTGCGCGACCCGTCCCGGGCAGGCGAAGCCGTTGATGTCGCCGAAGCGTCGGGGCTGACGGTCGCCGTGCACACGATCGACGAGCCGCTGCTCGACAAGGTCGACCTGCTGGTCTCGACGGTCCCCACTGACGTGATCGGATCCCGCTCGCATGAGCTGGTCGAGGCGTCACGCGCGGTGTTCGACGTGGTCTACGACCCGTGGCCGACGACCCTGATGAGCGCGGCCACCGAGGCTGAGCTGCCCATCGTCTCCGGTCTCGACCTGCTGGCCCATCAGGCGGCGCTCCAGATCGTGTTGATGACCGGCGAATCGGTTTCTCCACAGCTGCTGCGCGACGCGGCGGTTGCTGAGCTCGGCGCTCGCTAGTCTCGCAGCGTGACCATCGCACTCGCCGCCCTCGTCGCTGCGTTCATCGGAGCTGCGGGCCCATGGGTGATCCGCCGCCTTCCCGAACCTGAAGAGCCGGACGCCGACAAGACGCCCTACGCGCAGCTCGCTGGTGCGCGGGGGCTGACGGTCGGGCTCGCCATTGCAGCGGCGGTGATGGCCGGAGTCGTGGCGTGGCGTATCGACCACGCAGACCTCGTCCCTGTCTGGGTCCTGATCGCGGGCGTCGGATCCTGGCTGATCTTCATCGACTGGCACACCCGGCTGTTGCCGGTCGTGATCGTTGCGCCGACCTATCTCGCGACGCTCGCGCTGGTGGGGCTCGGCGCGGCCCTGTTGGGCGATGCGCAGGTCTTCGTCCACGCGCTGGTCGCCAACATCGTCGTCTACGTGATCTTCCGCGTTCTCTACTGGCTGGGTGGGCGATTCTTCGGCGGTGCGTTCGGCTACGGCGACGTGCGCCTCTCCGGCGTGCTCGCCCTGGGCCTCGGCGCACTCGGTTCCAGCGAGGTCACGCTCGGCATCTACGGCGGGTTCGTGCTCGGCGCGGTCCTCGGGCTGGTGCTGTCGAAGCTCAAGATCGTCGACCCCAAGGGCTACGCGTTCGGTCCGTTCATGGTGGTCGGCGCGATCATCGGCGCGGCGTGGGGCGGATCGTTCTCTTGACCTTGACCCAAGGGTCAGGGTTTAGCGTTGCCGTATGAGAATCGGTGAAATCGCGCAGCGGGCCGGCGTGACGGTCAAGGCGGTCCGCTACTACGAGTCGCTCGGTCTCGTGGCGGCCGAACGGCTCGGCAACGGCTATCGCGACTATGACGAGCACGATGTACGCCTGGTGCACGAGATCCACGCGCTCGGCACCCTCGGCATACGTGCGGAGCTGAGTCGACCGTTCCTCGACTGCCTCGTTTCCGGTAATGCGCAGGGCGATGACTGTCCGGCCTCCCTGGAGACCTACCGGAGCGCGATCGCCGACATGACGACACGTATCGACGACCTGACCCAGCGTCGCGACGCCTTGATCACCCTGCTTGCCCGCGCCACCGAGCGCGGAGAACCACTGTGTGAGCTGACCCCGACCACGACCGACCTCCAGGAGATCCGATGAGCACATTGCCCGCCGTCACCGATGCCACGTTCGCTGAGGAAGTTCTCGCCTCCGAGACGCCGGTGCTCGTCGAGTACTGGGCCGAGTGGTGCGGGCCGTGTCGACAGGTCTCGCCAGTGCTCGAAGAGCTGGCCGACGAGTACGGCGACCGGATGCGCATCGTCAAGATGAACTCCGACGAGAACGTCGTGACCGCGGCGGCACAGCGGGTCATGGCCGTGCCGACGATCCAGGTGTTCCAGGGCGGCGAGCTGATGGCGTCGATCGTCGGGGCGAAGCCCAAGCGCCTGCTCGCGGCAGAACTGGCCCGTTTCGTCGAGTAGGCGCCGTCGGACGTAACGGCCGTGCCGTGGGAGAATTGCCGACATGCTCCGATGGCTCACGGCTGGTGAATCGCATGGCCCTGCGCTGGTGGCTGTCCTCGAAGGACTTCCCGCCGGCGTGCAGGTGACCAGCAAGGACATCCAGGCCGCGCTCGCGCGCCGCCGACTCGGCTACGGCCGCGGTGCCCGCATGGCGTTCGAGCAGGATGAGCTCGAGATCGTCGGCGGCCTGCGGCACGGCGTCACGATGGGCAGCCCGATCGCGCTGCGCATCGGCAACAGTGAGTGGCCCAAGTGGGAGCAGGTCATGTCGGCCGATCCCGTCGACCCCGACATCCTCGAGGGACTCAAGCGCAATGCGCCGCTGACCCGTCCGCGCCCCGGTCACGCCGACCTCGTCGGCATGCAGAAGTACGGCTTCGACGAAGCCCGTCCCGTGCTCGAACGCGCCAGCGCACGGGAGACCGCCGCCCGGGTCGCGCTCGGCGAGATCGCCGCTCAGTTCATCGAGCAGACCACCGGCGCAACGATCGTGTCGCACGTCGTGGAGCTCGGCACCGTACGCGCGCCGGCCGGGGTGATTCCCAGTCACGCCGACGTCGAGGCGCTCGACGCCGATCCGGTGCGCTGCTTCGACCCCGACACCAGCGTCGCGATGGTCGCCGAGATCGATGCGGCCCACAAGGATGGCGACACGCTCGGCGGGGTCGTCGAGGTCATCGTCGAGGGGCTGCCGCCCGGCCTCGGATCGCATACGCACTGGGACAAGCGGCTCGACGGCAAGCTCGCCGCCGCTCTGATGGGCATCCAGGCCATCAAGGGCGTCGAGCTGGGCGACGGATTCGAGCTGGCCCGCACCCGCGGCTCGCTCGCCCACGATGAGATCGTCCCGACCGCGGACGGCATACGACGACTTTCAGGACGCTCAGGCGGCACCGAAGGCGGCATGTCGACCGGTGAGCTGTTGCGCGTCCGCGCCGCGATGAAGCCGATCGCCACGGTCCCGAAGGCGCTGCGCACGGTCGATGTCGAGACCGGCGAGGAGGCCCGGGCCAATCACCAACGGTCAGACGTGTGCGCTGTTCCGGCGGCCGGCATCGTGGCGGAGGCGATGGTGGCCCTGGTCGTGGCGGACGCGATCCTCGAGAAGTTCGGCGGTGACGCCGTGGAGGAGACTCGACGCAACGTCGAGGGCTATCTCGCCAACCTGAGGCACCGTTGAGTCCGGTCGTGGTGTTCGTCGGTCCGCCGGGCGCGGGCAAGACGACCGTCGCCGATGAGGTCGCCGCCCGCCTGGGCCTCACCGTCCGTGACACCGATCAAGACATCGAGGCGAGCCAGGGCGTCAGCGTCCAGGACATCTTCATCGACCAGGGCGAGGCTCATTTCCGCGCCCTCGAGGAACAGGCCGTGACCAACGCACTCGCGCAACATGACGGGGTGTTGAGCCTCGGCGGCGGTGCCGTGCTCAGTCCGGCCAGCCGCGAGGCGCTGCAGGGGCACCTGGTGATCTTCCTGGACGTCGGCCTCGCCTCGGCAGTCCGCCGGGTCGGGATGAACTCCGGCCGGCCGCTCCTGCTGGGCAACGTACGCACCCAGCTCAAGAACCTGATGGACCAGCGTCGCGTGCTGTACCGCGACGTCGCCACCCACACGATCGACACCGATGACCTCGACGTCGCGCACGTTGCCGACCGCGCCGTCGAGCTGATCAAGGAGAGCGCATGACCAGCCGGCTGACCGTACACACCGATCACCCGTACGACGTGGTGATCGGCAATGGTGTGCAAGAAGAACTCCGCGGCCTGATCGGCTTCGGCCTCGGGGTGCTGCGCGTCGCGATCATCCACCCGCCGTCGATGGCCAAGCAGGCCGAGCTGCTGCGCGAGCCGTTGGCCGCCGATGCCCTCGACGTGCACCTGATCGAGGTGCCGGACAGCGAGCAGGCCAAGAGCTCGGACGTGCTGGCGTTCTGCTGGAGGACCCTCGGCGAGCTCGGCTTCACTCGCTCCGACGTCATCGTCGGCCTCGGAGGGGGTGCGACCACCGATCTGGCCGGCTTTGTTGCAGCCACCTGGTTGCGGGGGGTGCGGTTCGTCAACGTCCCGACGACCGTGCTCGGCATGGTCGACGCCGCGGTCGGCGGCAAGACGGGCATCAACACGACCGAGGGCAAGAATCTGGTCGGTGCGTTCCACGAGCCGGTCGGCGTGCTCTGCGACCTCGACGTGCTCACCAGCCTGCCGGCCGCCGAGCTGCGCAGCGGGCTGGCCGAGATCGTCAAGTGCGGATTCATCGACGATCCGACGATCCTCGACCTCATCGAGGCGGCGCCCGAGGCGATCGCCGATGCGACGTCCCCGATCGTGGCCGAACTCATCGCCAAGGGCATCGCGGTCAAGGCCCGGGCTGTCGCCGGTGACCTGCGCGAGTCCGGAGACGGGGGAGCCATCGGGCGCGAGGCGCTCAACTACGGACATACGTTCGGCCACGCCGTCGAACGCTTCGAGCGTTATCGCGTCCGCCACGGCGAAGCGATCTCGATCGGCATGGTCTATGTCGCGGAGGTTGCGCACCGCACAGGGCAGGTCGACGACGACCTGCTGGCCCGGCACCGCTCGATCCTGGGCACGGTCGGGTTGCCGACCACATACCGCCCGGGCATCTGGGAAGCACTGTCGACGACGATGCGGCTGGACAAGAAGACCCGCGGCGACCAGCTGCGCTTCGTGGTGCTCCAGGGTCTCGCCGACCCGGTGATCCTGGCCGGGCCGGATGAGTCGTTGCTCGTCGACGCCTACCGCGCGATTTCTTCATGACCGCAGATCGCCGCGCGCGGCTGGTTGCTGCGCTGGGAGAGCGCGGTCTCGACGGGGCCATCATCACGACGCTGGTGAACGTCCGATACCTGACCGGCTTCACCGGCTCGAACGGGGCGTTGCTCG
>JAWWPE010000396.1:0-3984 GCA_033850895.1 Nocardioidaceae bacterium
GCAAGGTGGTGCCCGAGCGCATCGCCGACATCGTCAAGGGCATCGCCCAGGCGTGTGCCGAGGCCGGCACCGCGCTGCTGGGCGGCGAGACCGCGGAGCACCCGGGCCTGCTCTCGCCTGATGAGTATGACGTGGCGGGGTCGACCACCGGCGTCGTGGAGGCCGAGAAGTTGCTCGGCCCCGAGCTCGTCCGCGAAGGCGATGTCGTCATTGCGATGGCGTCGAGCGGCCTGCACTCCAACGGCTACTCGCTCGTGCGCCACGTGTTCTTCACTCCGTCTGATCAAGGCGGAGCTGGCTGGGCGCTCGACCGCGAGGTCCCCGAGCTGGGTCGCACCCTTGGCGAAGAGCTCCTCACACCGACCAGGCTCTACACGTTGCCGTGCCTCGCCCTCGCTGCCGAGGTCGAGGTGCACGCGATGTCGCACATCACCGGCGGCGGGCTCGCGGCCAACCTCGCCCGAGTGCTGCCGAATTCGGTGTCCGTACGCCTCGACCGCTCCAGCTGGTCACCCCACCCGATCTTCGGACTCGTCGGCTCGGTTGGCGGAGTGTCGCAGGACGATCTCGACCTCGCTCTCAACATGGGCGTCGGCATGGTGGCACTCGTGGCGCCGGACGCCGCAGATGCCGCGATCCGACTCCTCGACGAGCGCGGGGTGAGCGCCTGGGTCGCCGGCGATGTCGCCGCTGCCGGGGTGCACGGCGCCGGCGGCACGGTCACCCTCGAGGGTGCGCACGCCTGACGTTCGGGCAATCGGTGCGCCACGAGGACCCGATGCCGTAAATGTTGCACGTCTTGGGTAGGCTGGTCAGCACGACAAACTGACTATTTTCTGCGAGGGGGTCGGACCTATGGGCCGCGGCCGTGCGAAAGCCAAACAGACCAAAGTTGCGCGCGACTTGAAGTACCGCACACCTGACACGGACTTCAACACTCTGCAGCGTGAACTCCACGGTGAGTCGGGCGAGCCGATTCCCGCGCAGTATGTCGACATGGTCGAACGCGAAGACCCGGCCGCTTCCTAGGCAACCGGGTCCTCCACACGTCCTTGCTCTAGCTCTTCTTCGGTAGCCACACCTGGGTGAGGCGGCCGACTTCACGCATGCGCTGCTCGGCCATGCGGTCGGCGGCGATCGACGGGGGTACGCCCTCGCTCTTGGCCCGCTCCAGCACGCCGAGCGTGGTGTCGTAGATCTTGGCGGCGCGTACCTTCGCGCGGTCGAAGTTGAACCCTTCGAGCTCATCGGCGACCTGGATGACGCCGCCGGAGTTGACGCAGTAGTCGGGCGCGTACGTGATGCCCCGCTCGTCCAGCTGCTTCTCGATGCCCTCAT
This sequence comes from Nocardioidaceae bacterium, assembly GCA_033850895.1. Classification (GTDB taxonomy): domain Bacteria; phylum Actinomycetota; class Actinomycetes; order Propionibacteriales; family Nocardioidaceae; genus Aeromicrobium. The sequence continues at coordinate 1,339 of JAWWPE010000396.1, forward strand.
GGGCGAGCTGGTTGTTGGCGGCGCCGGACACGATCTTGGCGGTCAGCACCTCGACCGACTCGTCGTTGAGCGCACCGCCGAGGGCGCACGGTGCGTAGATGTCGAGCGGTTCGCGGATCAGCTCGTCGGTGCTGGCGACCGAGCGGATCGAGGGGTAGGTGACCTTGAGCGCGGCGACAGCGTCAGCGTTGACGTCGGTGACGACGACCTGGGCGTCCTCCTCGACGAGATGCCCGACCAGGTGGCGGCCGACCTTGCCGACACCGGCGACGCCGACGACCTTGCCGGCCAGAGAGGTGTCGCCCCACAGGTGCTGGGCCGAGGCGCGCATACCTTGATAGACGCCGAACGCGGTGAGCACCGACGAGTCGCCGGCGCCGCCGTGCTCGACCGTGCGGCCGGTGACGAAATCACACTCGCGGGCGATGATGTCCATGTCGGGGCTGAACGTGCCGACATCGCACGCGGTGTAGTAGCGACCGCCGAGGGTCTGCACGAAGCGTCCGTACGCGCGAAGGAGCGCCTCGGTCTTGATCTTGGTGGGATCGCCGATGATGACGGCCTTGCCGCCGCCGAGGTCGAGACCCGCGAGGGCGTTCTTGTAGGCCATGCCCTGCGACAGGTTGAGCACGTCGGTCAGCGCGTCCTGCTCCGAGGCGTACGGATAGAACCGGGTCCCACCGAGGGCTGGGCCGAGGGCGGTCGAGTAGATCGCGATGATGGCCTTGAGGCCAGAGGCTTCGTCGTGGCAGAAGACGACTTGCTCGTGCTGGCTTCCGAAGGCGGATGGCGTGCTCTTGAGGTCGGTCACGGTAGTGCTCTCTGTTGTGAATGGCGAGGCTGCGGTGGTGGGCATCCTCATCGGGCGATCCACGGGGTGGTGCGGATCGCCACAAACTCTACCGCTCGCCGGACCGGCTGCGGACCCGTCAGGCTGCGGTCGCGCCATGAGCCGGGGTACGGACCATGCTGGTCGTGCCGTCGGTCCACACCACGAGCCCGGTGCGGTCGCGGCGGGTTGCGAGCCACCTGGCCGCGTCCCGTCCGTGGGCGTATGCGGCGGTCGCGTCGATGTCCGCCCAGGTGAGCGATGCCGTCACGACCGTGACCGAAGCGACCCCGGTCGGCGTGCGACCGGTGCGAGCATCCACGAGATGTGCACCGCGGTGGGCGGTTCCGGAGGTCGCGACAGCCCCATTGGTCACCGGTAGGACGGCGATGAGGCGGCTCGGGTCGTGCGGGTCCTCGATACCGATGCGCCAGCCGGCGGAGTCCGCGGTGCGGCTCCGGCACACCATGTCGCCACCGGCCGAGAGACAGAAGTCGGTGTCATCGAGCCGTTCGAGCAGCTCGGCGGCTCGCTCGACAGCCCAGCCCTTCACAACGCCGCTCGGGTCCAGCTGTCGGGTGTCATCAGGACAGGGCAGCCAAACGTCGAACGCGCCGGCGCTTTCCCGGCGGGCCTGCTCGGCGATGGCCAGCACCTCGGTGACTTCGACGGACGCCTCGTCGATGGCAAGGTTGCCGCGGTTGATCCGGGAGACCTCCGAGTCCTCGCGGTAGGTGCTGAACATCCGGTCGACGTGCTGGAGCAGGGCAACAACCTCTGACCTGGCGGCACGTCCGGCGTCGTCGTCGGCATGGCGGCCGCGCAACGCGAGGGTGATCGGCATACCCATCACGTGTGCGACGTGGCGTGAGGTCGGGCTCACAGGTTCGCCTCGTCGATCGCACTCTGCAGGGACTTGAGGTACCCGGTGCTGGTGACCGTTGCCCCGCTGACCATGTCGATGTTGGCGCTCTGGGCCTTGACCGCCTCGTCGGCGAGGATCGGCAGGGCGTACGCGTTGATCTCCTGGTCCTTTCCGTTGCCGTTGGGATAGACCGGCACGGTGACGGCGGTGATCTTGCCGTTGGCCACCGTGATGGCGACCTGGACCGGGCCCCACTGCGTGTCGACCGACGGGCCGGTGAACGTCTTGGACGAGGATGCGGAGCCGCTCGACCCGGAGCCGGACGAGGAGCTCGAGGATGAGCTGGACGTCGAGGTGGACGAACCGGAGCGTGTGGTCTCCACCGGGGTGGCGACTACGCTGTCGCTGCCGAACGACGTGGACGTCGACGTGTGATAGCCGAACAGCAGCACCAGCACGGTGATCGTGCTGAGCAGCCAGGTAGCGATTCTCTTCATGGGGTCACCAGCTGAAGCTCTCGATGTGGATCTGGTCGGGGGACAGGCCTGCAGTCTGGAGGGTGCGCACGACCTGGGCGGTCCACGCGGACGGACCACATACGTAGGTGTCGCGATCGGCGATGTCCGGCACCCAGTGCAGCAGCGATGTCAGGTCGCTGGCCGAACCGGCGTGCGGGCCGAGCCATGAGTCGTCGGAGCGTCTGGCCCCTGGGAGCCAGAGCAGCTCGAGGCCCCGCTCGGTGGCCAGCTGGTCGAACTCGGGTTGCATGAGCGGCCGGTCCCGGAATCGCTGCAACATGACGGCTTCACCTCGGGCATAGTCGAGGCCCTCGGCGAGCGCGCGCAGGGGGGTGACGCCGACGCCGGCGCCGATCAGCGCGACCCGATCGTGGGTTCGCGCCCGATCGCTCAGGCGTCCGAACGGTCCCTCGAAGATCACTCGGGTACCGGAC
>JAWWPE010000009.1:0-6485 GCA_033850895.1 Nocardioidaceae bacterium
CCGCGATCTCGGTGGCGATGCCCGGTCCGTTGCCGGCTCCGGACATGACGTCGGCCCGAATCGCTGCGGGGTTCTCGGTGCGCGGATTGTCGTCGGTCACGATGACCACGTCCGCGTGGGCGGCAGCGGCCTCGCCCATCAATGCCCGCTTGCCATGGTCACGATCCCCACCGGCTCCGATCACGATGATCAGCCGGCCGGCGGTGACCGGTCGCAATGCGCTCAGCACAGCGGTGACGGCATCGGGCTTGTGGGCGTAGTCGATGATCGCGGTGTACGGCTGTCCGGCCTCGACGCGTTCCATACGTCCCGGCACCCCGGTGCTCGAGGCGATGCCGGCGGCCAGCTCACCAGGCTCGTAGCCCGCTTCGGCCAGCGAGGCGATGACGGCCAGCGCGTTCGACACGTTGAAGACGCCGGGCAGCGGCACCGACAGGGGGATCGCCGGACCCTCGGGGGGAAGCACATCGAGATCGGTGCCTAGTCGGTGCGGGCGGATGTTGACCGCGCGCCAGTCCGCAGGGTTGCCCTCGGTCGAGAACGTCGTCACCGGCAACCTGGTCAGGCCGCGCAGCCTGCGCCCGTGCTCGTCGTCGATGTTGATGACCGCATGCTTGGCATGTGTCTCGGTGAACAGCGACGCCTTGGCGAGGAAGTAGTCCTCCAGATCCTTGTGGAAGTCGAGGTGGTCACGGCCGAGGTTGAGGAAGACCGCGATGTCGAACACAAAGCCGTCGACCCTCCCTTGCACGAGTGCATGGCTCGACACTTCCATCGCGCAGAGCTCGACGGCCTCCTCACGCATCACCGCAAACAGCGCCTGCAGCTGCGGGGCCTCCGGCGTCGTCAGGCTCGAAGGGGCCGGGATCCCGGCAATCCGCGTACCGATCGTGCCGACCACGGCCGAGGTCCGGTCGCCGAGAGCCGCCTCCGCGAGGTACGTCGTGGTGGTCTTGCCCTGCGTACCGGTCACTCCGAGCGTCCGGAACGCGTTCGAGGGATGGTCGTAGATGAAGCTGCTGAGCGCGGCGACGTGTTTGCGCGGCTCGTCGACGATCATGATGGGCAGCTCGTTGACCAGTGCTGAACCTTCGGAATCAGTGAGCACGGCAACAGCACCGCGTGCCTTGGCCGTGCCGGTGAAGGACGCGCCATGGGCGCTGGCCCCGGGCAGTGCGACGTACAGGTCGCCCGCCCTGACGTGCGCGGAGTGCAGGGCGATGCCGGTGACCGTGGCGTCGCCATCCGTGGTGGTGTCGAGCTCGGCAGCCAGCTCGGTGAGCGACCAGACCGGCGCCTCCCTGGGCCGCACCCGCATCTCGTCAACCACAACCCGACCCTATCTGGGTGGCGCTCACCAGACCTGGGGCACCTTGGGGCTCTTCGAGCCGGTGGGCGCGACGCCGAACCGCTCCAGGGCCATCGACATGATGTCGTGGAACACCGGTCCGGCCGTAGAGCCACCACCAGCGTTCGAGTACGGCTTGTCGAGCACGATGTAGGTCAGGAAGCGCGGCTTGTCGGCCGGGGCGAAGCCCATGAAAGACACCGTGTTCTGTCCGTGGATGTAGCGCCCGGTGGCCGGGTCGACGCGCCACGCGGTGCCGGTCTTGCCGGCCACGCGGTAACCCTTGATCGCAGCAGCCGGGGCCGTACCGTCGGGGGCCGTGACGGCCTCCATCATGCGAGTCACAGCCGCAGCGGCCTGCTTCGAGACGATCCGGTGCGCCGGCGTCGTGTTGACCGGAGTCTTCTTGCCACTCGGGCTCGTGACGCCGCTGACGACCGAGGGGTTGCAGATCTTGCCGCCGTTGGCGATCGCCCCGTCCGCGCGCATCATCTGCATCGCCGTGACCGAGATGCCCTGGCCGAAGGCGATCGTGTCGTGGTTGGCCTTGCTCCACTTCGCACCATTCGTCAGGATGCCCTGCGACTCCCCCGGCAGGTTGACGCCGGTCTGCTGTCCGAATCCGAACTTGCGGAGGTAGCCGTACATCGTCTTGCTGCTCATCTGCGATGCCGCCACGATCGTGCCGAGGTTCGACGACTTGGCGATCACTCCGGCTGCCGTGAGGTGGATCGTGCCGTGCTCCCAGTAGTCGCCGATGTGGAAGCCGTCGACGTCGATGCCGGAGGGGACCACGATCTTGGAGTCCGCGGCGATCTTGCCCTGGTCGGCCAGGGACGCCATGGTCACCGTCTTCAGGACGCTGCCGGGTTCATAGACGTTTTGTACGGCTCGGGACACGGTGTTCTCGTTGGTCATCCCGGTGCCCTTGTCGGCGTCGAACGTCGGCGCCTGCGACATCTGCACGATCTGGCAGGTCTTGACGTCCATCGTGATCGCGAGGCCCCAGTCCGAGCTCGAGCTCTTGACCGCGTCAGCGAGCCGCTGGTCGGCGTACCACTGCAGATCGCGGTCGATCGTCGTCGTCACGTTGCTGCCGGGCACCATCTTGGTCACCGTGCTGTCGGCCATCGGGATGCGCTGGTGGGTCGGCGAGACTTCGTACGTGCTGGAGCCGTCTAGCCCGGTCAACGCCTTGTTGTACTGCGCCTCGATACCGGAGACGCCCTTGTTCACGCCGTTGACGTAACCGATCAGATTGGCCGCGAGCTTGCCACCGGGGTAGGTCCGCAACGACTCCTTCTCATCGAAGACGCCGGTGAAGCCGGCCTTGGTCACCGCGGCGAGGGCCTTGTTCGCCGTCCACGCGGGTACGTCGTGCGCGAGGTAGACGAATTGTGACTTCGGGGTGCGCAGCTTGTCGATCGTGTCGAAGTAGTCGATCCGGTTGCCGAGCTTCTGCACCAGCAACCGAGCGATCTGCGGGGCATTCGCCGCCGTCATGCGCGGATTGGCCGTGAGCGTCAAGCCGTCGACGCTGCTCGCCAGCGGGACACCATTGCGGTCGAGGATCTCGCCACGCGGCGCCGGGACGACGTTCTTCGCGGTGCCGGCCTGGATCGCCTTGGCGGCGTACGCGCTGGCGTCGAGGCCCTGGATCTGGAACAGCCGTGCGCCGAAGATCCCGAACACGCCGATGACCATCGCCAGGCAGAACCGCAGGCGCCGCCGGGAATGGCGTCCGCGCGCGGTCACTGCGACACCCGGGTGATGTTGTTGCCGCGTACGGCTGCTTCCGGCGTCCCGAGCACCTTGCCGTCCGAGAGACGCAGGAATGCCGGACTCGCATTCGGCACCATGCCGTAGACCAGCGCGCGGCGCGCCACGTTCGACGGGCTCTGCAACTGCTCGACCTCACGCTGCAGGCCCTGTTGCTGGGTCTGCAGGGACGCCGCGGTGCGGTGCAGTGATGCGGCCTGGAACGACTGCGCCTGGAGCACAGTGCTCATCACGACCAGTCCCACGAGCCCGATCGACAGGAGGGTGAGTACGACGACGACGAACGGCGCCTTCCGGGCGCGGCTGCGTACGGGCCGGACCAGGCGGAGTCCCGCAGCCTTCGCGCCCTCCGTGGAGAATCGCGGCGCCGGAGCGACCGTGACCGCACGGGCCAATTGCTCACTCATGCTGCCACCCTTTCGACGACGCGCAGCCGAACCGACCGCGCGCGGGAGTTGTCATCGATCTCTGATTCGGTGGCGACCTCGGCTCCGCGCGTCACCAGGCGGAACTTCGCCTCGTGTCCCTCGGGGACGAACGGCAGGTCGCGCGGCACGTCCGTCTTGGTGACCTTGGCAAGTGCGTGCTTGGTGATGCGGTCCTCCAGCGAGTGATAGGCCAGCACGACGACCCGGCCGCCCGGTGCGAGCACCTCGAGCGCAGCGGGCAGCGCACGTCGGTAGGCGCCGAGCTCGTCGTTGACCTCGATGCGCAGGGCTTGGAACGTCCGCTTCGCCGGGTTGCCACCTGTGCGCCGAGCGGCGGCCGGGATCGACGTACGAATCAGGTCGACGAGCCGCGCGCTGTTCGTGAACGGCTCGCGATCGCGATCGGCGACGACTGACTCGGCGATGCGCTTGGCGAACTTCTCCTCGCCGTAGTAGCGCAGCACCTTGGCCAGCTCGACCGCCGAGTACGTGTTGAGCACCTCTGCCGCGGTCAACGGGTCCTCGGGGTTCATCCGCATGTCGAGCGGCGCATCCTGCGCGTACGCGAATCCCCGCTCCGCGAGGTCCAGCTGCATCGAGGAGACGCCGAGGTCGAACAGCACCCCGGCCACCGTGGAGAAGCCGGCGTCGCGCACCACATCGGCGATCTGGTCGTAGACGGCGTGCGCGTACGTGACGCGGTCACCGAATCCGGCGAGCCGCGCCTTCGCCCGGGCCAACGCCTCGGGGTCCCGGTCGATGCCGATCACGCGCAGGTCGGGAAAGCGGTTCAGCATCGCCTCGGTGTGACCGCCGAGGCCAAGAGTCGCATCCACGACGACCGGGTTCTCGCCGGCGACGGAGGGTGCCAGCAGGTCCAACACACGGTCGAGAAGTACGGGTACGTGGCTCGGTTCGATCGTGTTCACGCTGACTCCTCTCGGTGCTCGTGGTGGTTTTCAGGTGCCGTGTGGCCAGATCTCCGACCGGACGGGTCTGACACCGGGGAAGTGACGTCAGAACCGCTCGGGCGAAGATCTCGCCACGCGGTGCGCTAGAAGATGCCGGGCATTACTTCTTCGGACATGTCGGCGAATGGACCTTCCTGTGCGGTGGAGAACTCGGTCCAGCGGCTGGAGTCCCAGATCTCGATGCGATCCATCGCGCCGACAACGGTGCAATCGCGGTCGAGGTGGGCCCATTCGCGCAGCACGGGCGGAACCGAGATCCGTCCCTGCTTGTCCGGCACTTCCGCAGAGGCGCCGGAGAACAACATCCGGATGAAGTTGCGGGCGCCCTGGTTGGTGAAGGGCGTGTCACGGACCCGGTCGGTGAAGGCATTGAAGCTGTCCGTCGTCCAGCCGTAGATGCAGTTCTCCTGACCGCGGGTGAGGACGATGCCGTGCTCGAGACGAGGGCGGAACCGGGCCGGCAGGAACAGCCGTCCCTTCTCGTCGAGACGAGGGGTGTAGGTGCCGAAGAAGTTCGAAACATCCGGGTTCACCTGCCGCTCCTCTATTCCGGGCTAGTCCTCCATTTCGCCCCACCATACCCCACCTTTCCCCACCAAGTGCCCCGTTTTGACCATTTCGGAAAGGTTTTTCGACCAGGCGAGATGGCTCGATGTGCCCCGGAAAAGTCCGTCAGGGCAAAGAAAAACCGCCCCCGAGGGGGCGGTCGTGGTGCAGGTGGAGCGAAGTGGGGCCTCTAGAGGTCGTCTCCGTCGCGGCGGCGCTGCCAGCGCTCCTCCATGCGGTCGACGAATTTGGCGGTCGGCTTGTTCGGCGAGCTGGAGCGCTCCACCTCGCGGTTGCCGATGCCGCGCTTGTAGGCGTTGAGGAACAGATAGGACATCGAGAGCATCGCCACGAAGCCGAGTACGCCCAGCCAGGTCATGGCCGAGACTGCCCCGGCGAACAGCAGCACGAGGCCGGCGATGAAGCCGAGGACAGCACCTACCGCCAGACGACGGTTGTGGGCCATGAACTTCGAACCTCGAAGGGTCGATGCGAAGTCCGGGTCTTCGGCGGCGAGGGACTGCTCGAGCTGGTGGAGCAGTCGGGCCTCTTCATCAGAGAGCGGCACTGTTGCCTCCTGGATTGGGTGGTGCTGATATCGAGTCTAGGCGCGCGATTGACTGCAGGCCAGCGGAAACGGCTGTGAAGTCATGAGAAGTGCGTGCGAGCCGCTCCAGCTCGAACAGCGCCTCACGGGCGCCGGGCTCGCCGTCGACGATCGTACTGGGCACGAGATCGGCGAAAACCCGAAGGCCGTTGGCGACCACCGGGATGAACCCGTGGGCGGTCAGGAGGCTCTGGATCTCGTCCAGTGCAAACCTGCGGGGACCCAACTCTCGTACGTCCCAATCGGCGGCGCTCGTGGTCAGGAGCGAGCGCGCGGTCTCGAAGTCACCGGCGAGGGCACGAGCCGTGACAGCCGCGTTGCGTCCCGCGACGACGGCACTGACATGGCCGCCGGGCCGCAGCACCATGGCGATCGCTGCCAGCGCCTGTCCGGGATCGTCGACGTGCTCGAGGACGCCGTGGCAGATCACCAGATCGTACGAGGCCGGCTCGACGTGATCGAGCAGATCGGCGGCATCGCCGAGGATGCCGTGCACGGCAGCGGCCGGACCGGAGTCGACAGCTCGCCGGTGCAGTGAGGCCAGGGCGTCCGGGCTCGGGTCGACGACGGCGACCCGGTGACCGAGGAGCGCCAGGCGTACGGCGTCGCCGCCGGTGCCACCGCCGAGATCGAGTATGTCCAGCTCGGCCGCGCCGCCCGCAACCTCGACGGCATCGACGACCGACTGCCACATCAACTCGGTGCGGACCGGACCCATGGCCGACACTCTTTCACAGGCGGCGATAGCGTCACCCCATGGATCACCCCGGTGTTGACCAGGTCTCCCAGACGCTGCAGAGGCTGGG
>JAWWPE010000010.1:0-4211 GCA_033850895.1 Nocardioidaceae bacterium
AGACCCCTCCGCACTCGTTGAGCGCTCCCGCCGCCTGGAGCCAGTCCGGCCGGTTCTCAGCGATCCATTTCGCGCCGTGGACGCCGCCGGCCTCCTCGTCCGCGGTGCACGTGAACAGGACGTCGCGACGCAGGCCCGGGATGGGGTCCGTGGCCGGATCGAGACCCACGACGCGGGCGTCGGCAGCGAGGAGGCGAACGACACCGATCTCGAGGGCGACCATCTCCTTCATGTCGACCGCGCCACGGCCGAACAGGTAGCCGTCGATGACCTCTGCGGCGAAGGGAGCGACCTTCCAGTCCGCTTCCTGTGCCGGTACGACGTCGAGGTGTCCATGGATCAGCAGTCCGGGCTTGGCCGAGTCCTGATTGCCCCACCGCGCCACGAGACTCGAACGCCCGGATTCGGACTCGAAGATCTCCGACTCGATCCCCACTTCGGCGAGGGATGCCGCAACGTACTCCGCTGCCTTGCGCTCCCCCGGACCCGAATCGTCGCCGTAGTTCGACGTGTCAATGCGGATCAGGTCGCGGCAGATGTCGACCGCTTCAGCTTCCGGAGTGTGCCCCATGCCTCGATCGTACGGCCGCCCTTCGGGCCCCCTACTCGGAGACCTCGTGGGGGGACCCCCAGCTGCGCTCCCTCCCGCGACGTCGTCGCTAGGGAGCGTGTCCGCCCAGCAGTCCGTCGATGACTCGCGAGAACAGCCGCGTGCTCGCTGCCCGCGTCAACCCGTCGAATGCCCGCGGCACACCTCGGACTCGGATTTCTTCGCGCCAGGTCACCCGGCTGCCGTTGCCGAGTGGTTCAACGCTCAGCTCGGCCCATCCCTTCACGACCCGCCCGCGCTTCTCGAGCCGGCAGTACGACGGCTCGCGCGACTCCACCACGTCCATCGGGTCGTGGAATCCGAGCCGGCCCAGACCGGTGAAGGCATCGAATCCGCTCGGCGTCAGGGCGATCGTGGTGAGCGGCACGTACGAACCGTGCTCCCGCCAATCGGTGAGGCGGCGCCAGGCGTCCTCGGGTTCAAGGGCTACCTCGCGAACAATCTCTATCTGGGCCACGGCACGATGGTAGGCATGCGCACCATGCCGTTCACCTCGATCGACGATGTCAAGGACAAGCTCGCCGCTGCGAACTACCTCGCCTCCGACGCCGTCGCGACCACCGTTTTCCTCGCCAGCGAGCTCGGCAAGCCGCTGCTCGTCGAGGGACCGGCAGGAGTTGGCAAGACCGAGCTGTCGCGGGCTGTCGCCGAGGCGTGTGGCGCCGAGCTCGTACGCCTGCAGTGCTACGAGGGTGTCGACGAAGCTCGGGCGCTGTATGAGTGGAATCACGCCAAGCAGCTCCTGCGCATCACCGCTGGACGGGACGAGACGTGGGACGCCACGCGCACCGACATCTTCAGCGAGGAGTACCTCCTGGCTCGGCCGTTGCTCACCGCGATCCGCAACGAGGGGCCGACGGTCCTGCTGATCGACGAGACCGACAAGGCTGACGTCGAGATCGAGGGATTGCTGCTCGAGGTGCTCGGCGAGTTCCAGGTGACGATCCCGGAGCTCGGCACGATCCGCGCAGCCCAGCGACCGTTCGTCGTGCTCACCTCGAACGCCACACGGGAGCTGTCCGAGGCGCTGCGCCGCCGGTGCCTGTTCCTGCACATCGACTTCCCCGACGCCGAGCTCGAGCAGGCGATCGTACGTCTGAAGGTGCCCGAGCTGGACAGCACGCTCGGCGACTCCCTCATCCGGGTCATCAACGCCCTGCGCGCGATGCCGTTGCGCAAGGCGCCCTCGGTCTCCGAGACGATCGACTGGGCTCGCACGCTGGTCGCACTCGGCGCCGACATCCTTGACGATGACGTGGTCAAGGAGAGCCTCGGCGTGATCCTCAAGCATCAGGACGATCTCGAGAAGGCCCGCGCGCGTCTCGACCTCGACGAGGTACTGGGCGCGTCATGACCCAGCCGGTTGCACGGGATCTCGCCGGGCGGCTCGTCGAGTTCGTCAGTGCACTGCGCAGCAAGGGCATACCGGCCGGTACCAGCGAAACCGTTGACGCTGCGGCGGTGATGGACGTCCTCGGACTGAGCCAGCGTGACCAGCTCCGGGAGGGGCTCGCGTCAGCGCTCGTACGTCGTGGCGGTCAGCGGGACGTCTTCGACATGACGTTCGACCTGTACTTCCCCGCCGGAGTCGGCACGGCCCAGTCCGCGCGAGAGCTCGAGGAGGACTTCGATCTCGAGGACCTGCGGGACCTGCTCGCCATGGCGCTGGCGGAGAACGATCTGCGAACGCTCGAGCAGGTCGCCGAGATCGCCGTCGACTTCCTCGGTCAGGTCGGCGATGCTTCGAGTCCGACTGGAGGTTGGTCGGCGTACCAGACCCTCGAGCGGCTGCGGCCTCAGACGATCCTGGTGCAGGCACTGCAGCAGCGGGGCGAAGGTGGCGGCCAGGGGCAGGGGCAGGGCACCGGCCAGGGTGGTGGCGGCGAGTTCACCGATCGCCTCGAGCGTGACGAGATCCGGCAGAACATCGACCGGTTCCGGGCCATGGTGGCGAGCGAGGCGCGGCGTCGGACGGCGGAGCTGCGCGGCCGCGACGTGGTGACGAAGCATGCCGTCCGCGCAGGCACCGAGCGCATCGACTTCCTGAGTGCCAGCAAGCAACAACTCGAAGAGCTCGGGCGCACTGTGCGGCCCCTTGCTCGCAAGCTGGCCACCCGGCTGGCCGCGCGCCGCCGCAAGGCCCACCGGGGTCGTATCGACATCCGGCGTACGCTGCGCCGATCGATGTCGACCGGAGGCGTGCCGATGCATCCGGTGTTCGCCAAACCGCATCCGGCACGCCCCGAGCTCGTGCTCCTGTGCGATGTGTCGGGATCCGTGTCCGGCTTCTCCCAGTTCACGATGCACCTCGTGCAGGCGATGAGCGGCCAGTTCAGCAAGGTGCGGGTCTTCGCCTTCATCAATGCCATGGACGAAGTCACCGATCTGGTCAAGGAGGACTCCAACGACCTGTCGCAGCGCATCGCCCGCGAGGCGCGGATCACTAAGTGGCACACCAGCAGCGACTATGGCGAAGCGTTCGCCGACTTCCACGCCGACTACATGAATGCGATCGGACCACGCACCGCCGTGCTGATCCTCGGCGACGCCCGCAACAACAATCAGGACCCGAACCTCGGCGCCCTGCACGACATCAGCCAGCGCGCCCGGCGTACGTTCTGGCTCAACCCCGAGGCGTCCATGCGTTGGGGTCTCGGCGACTCGGTCGCCCCGCTGTACGCCGATGTGGTCGAGATGCACGAGTGCTGCAATGTCGATCAGCTCACGAAGTTCATCACGCGGCTCTTGCCGGTCTGAGCGCGAGCAGAAGCAGGCTCCAGCCTGCGGCGATGGCAAACATGGAGAGCACTCCCCCGGGCCAGTAGACGTGGTTCTCCATGAAACCGTATGCACCCCCGATCGTCAGGGCGGTGCCAGGCGCGGCCCGAGCGCCGGCGATGCGCAGCACGCAACCTGCGGCGAGCGCGTTCGCACCGATCAGCGCGACCGATCCGATGTGGCCGAGATCGCTGGCCTGGCCGAACAGCACGCCGGTTCCGGTCTCGTGGGCGTGCTTCAGGCTGCCCGCGCCGATCCCGGCGAGCACGTCAAGGGCCGTGTAGAAGCAGGCGTAGACGAACCCAAGGACGAGCGCGACCCAGGCATACGTGCGGTCGATCGCGCGCGTCGCGAGCCATGGACCGAGCGCGAGCAACGGAAACAGCGGCATCAGGACGACGTGCAGATTGCGCCAGTAGCCCGACGCACCGAACGTGAGATGCGCCGGATGGGTGATGCCGATCAGGCCGATCAGGACCGGCGGCAGCACAGCGACCCACCAGGTCGAACGCGGAACATGGGGCGCGACTGCCGGTGCGTGACTGACCACCGCTCGACAGTACGTGCGCAGGCGGACTTCAGCAGCGCGAGTTCACGACCGCGGTGGGCGCCAGCTCGTTGCCAGCATCAATCCGGAACCCAGCACCCCGCCGGCGGCGACCGCCAGTCCGACCCATCCGCCGTGCGGAGTGAACCCGATGGCGTGGTCGATCGACACCTTGCCGGCGCCGAGCACCGATAGCGCCACGAGCGCGAATGCGAGGGAGGCGACGTATTCGTATCCCTCGCCCTCGTTGAAGATGAAGAAGCCGTTCTTGCGGTG
>JAWWPE010000084.1:0-3078 GCA_033850895.1 Nocardioidaceae bacterium
CGAGGGTCAACGGCCCGGTCACTTGGATCTTGAGCAGGCCGTCGTGGTCGCCGGCCAGCTCCTCGGCGACGTCGAGGTCCTGGGCCAGCAACGATCGCGCACGCCGGAGGTCGGCACCCTCGCCGGCGCCGAGCCGCCAGCCGTCGGGCTGCAGATCGGCCTCAAGCCCGTCGAGCACCGCCAACGTCCGACCGATCATCCCGGCGTGCACGCCGCGCGCAGGGAGCTCCGGGACGTATGCGAGCTCGCCCACTTCGCCGAGCACGATCCGCAACGACTCGGCGAAGTCGGTGCCAGGCATCGAGCCGATGCCGGTGGCGAGTGCCATGTGGGGCCTTTCGTGCGGTGGGCGGTGAGCTAGCAACCTCATACGTACGCGATGACGTTGCCAGGTCACCGCCGCGGGCGGAGTGAGGTTCCTAGCTCACCGGCACGCGGGAGGTGGACGCGATGGTGGCCGAGCCGACGACGCGGGTGCCGTCATAGATCACGCAGGCCTGGCCGGGCGCGATCCCGAACGCCGGATCGTGCAACGTCACGCGTACGTCCGCGCCGTCGACGACCACCGTCGCGCGGTGCTCATCGCCGTGGGCGCGCAGCTGGACCGTGCAATCCAACGACTCGGTCGGGACCGCCCCGCACCACAACGGCTTGATCGCGTCGAGGTGGTCGACGCTCAGCGCCTCGCGCGGACCCACCGTGACGGTGCCGCTGACCGGCTCGATGTCGAGCACGAACCGCGGCTTGCCATCATCCGCCGGCACACCGAGCCGCAGCCCTCGCCGCTGTCCGATCGTGAAGGCGTACGCACCCTCGTGCTCGCGGAGCACCGTGCCGTCCTCGTCGACCACATTGCCCGGCTTCGGCCCGAGCTTCTCGGTCAGCCAGCCGGCGTTGTCGCCGTCCGGGATGAAACAGATGTCGTGGCTGTCCGGCTTCTGGGCCACCTGGATGCCACGCCGCGCAGCCTCGGCACGCACCACGTCCTTGGTCGTGTCGCCGAGCGGGAACAACGAGTGCGCCAGCTGCTCCTGGGTCAGCACACCGAGGACGTATGACTGGTCCTTGCCCATGTCGATCGCGCGGTGCATCTCGATGGTTCCGTCCTCGGCCGTGAACAGCTGCGCGTAGTGGCCGGTCGCCACGGCGTCGAAGCCCAGCGCCAGCGCCCGGTCGAGGACAGCCGCGAACTTGATCTTCTCGTTGCAGCGCAGGCACGGGTTGGGGGTCCGGCCGGCGGTGTACTCGGCGATGAAGTCGTCGACCACGTTGTCCGCGAACTCCTCGCTCATGTCCCAGACGTAGAACGGGATGCCGAGCTGGTCAGCCGCGCGGCGAGCGTCGCCGGCGTCCTCGATCGAGCAGCAACCGCGAGCCCCCGACCGGTACGACCGCGGGTTGCGACTCAGCGCGAGGTGTACGCCTGTGACGTCGTGGCCGGCATCCACGGCTCGAGCTGCGGCGACTGCCGAGTCGACCCCGCCCGACATCGCAGCGACGATCCTCACGACGAGCTCCGTACGAGGTTGGCGCGGGTGGCCCGCTGGTGGACCGCCGGCAGCGCGGCGATCAGGGCGTCGACATCGGCCTCGGTCGACGTGTGACCGAGACTGAACCGCAGCGATCCGCGTGCGGCGATCTCGTCGTAGCCCATCGCCAACAGCACGTGACTGGGTTGCGGCACGCCGGCCGCACACGCAGAACCGGTCGAGACCTCGATGCCCTGGGCATCGAGCAGCATGAGCATCGCGTCGCCCTCACAGCCGGGGAACGTCACGTGCGCGATATTGGGCAGTCGATGATCGGGTCCGGGCAGCGGATCACCGTTGACGATCGCGTCGGGCACGACGTGCTTGATGCCGTCGATGAGCCGCTGCCGCAGGGCTTCGATGCGTACGACCGTCTCGGCCTGGCGCGAGATCGTCACGTCGACGGCCTTGGCGAACGCGGCGATGAGCGCGACCCCGATCGTGCCGGATCGCAGATCGCGCTCCTGGCCGCCGCCGTGCAGCAGCGGCGTCGCCTCGATCTCGCGGCGGATGATCAGCGCACCGACGCCGACCGGACCACCGAGCTTGTGAGCGGTGATGGTCATGGCATCCAGGCCGCTCCCGGTGAAGTCGAGCGGCACATAACCGGCGGCCTGCACGGCGTCACTGTGCACCGGGATGTCGTACTCACGCGCGATCTGCACGACATCGGCGATCGGCTGGATCGTGCCCATCTCGTTGTTGGCCCACATCGTGGTGATCGCCGCAACGCGTGCCGGATCGGCAGCGACGCTCGCCCGCAGGTCATCGACAAGGATGCGCCCGGCCGAGTCGACCGGGGTCATGTCGACCTGCGCACCCTCGTGCTTGGCCAGCCAGGTGACCGGGTCGAGCAGTGCGTGGTGCTCGATCGCACTGAACACGATGCGGTTGCGGGCCGGATCCTGTGCCAGCCGCGACCAGTAGAGCCCCTTGATCGCGAGATTGTTGGCCTCGGTCCCTCCGGAGCAGAACACCACCTCGCTGGGTCGCGCACCGAATCGTTCGGCGATCAGCTCGCGTGCTTCCTCGACCGTACGGCGGGCGGCCCGGCCCGAAGCATGCAGCGAGGAGGCGTTGCCGGTCTGCGCCAGCTCTTCGGTCATCACGGCGATCGCCTCGGGGACCATCGGCGTCGTGGCCGCGTGGTCGAGGTAGACGGTTCGCTCAGCAGAATTCATCGCTCCCCAAGGGTAGTTGTTGGTTTCAATTTCACGTACCTCCCGACCGGTGCGAGCCGTTTGCCGTGACGATCCTTGCTAGTCTGCGCATGACTTGGGGGGTTCAACCAGTGCGACATTTCGCTGTCTGGTCCGTCGCGCTAGCCGTCGTGCTCAGCGGATGCGCAGGTTCGGATCCACACGCGCGTTCGGATCCGCACGCGCGTCCGGTGAAGGGCAGCGCGCTGACTTCGTCGGACCACTCGCTGTCGCTCACGGTGCCGAAGGACTGGAAGAAGCCGGCCGGACGACAACCCTCGCCGCTCATTCTCGTCGCGCAGGGCTCGGACCGAGTCGATCAGCTCCTGGTGAGCAAATTCGACGGCGAG
>JAWWPE010000107.1:0-3110 GCA_033850895.1 Nocardioidaceae bacterium
GTCGGCGAGGTCCATGGCCGCGACGCTAGCAGCCACCGAGGACGACAAAAGCCCCCGCCTGCTGGAGCAGAGGGGGCCTTCGTTCGAGGAAATGGGTCAGCGAGTTTCGCGGTGAAGCGTGTGCCGCTTGTCGCGCGGGCAGAACTTCTTGAGGTCGAGACGATCGGGATCGTTGCGACGGTTCTTCTTGGTGATGTAGTTGCGTTCCTTGCACTCGGTGCAGGCCAAGGTGATCTTGGGACGAACGTCTGAGCTCTTGCTGGCCACGAGGGTGCCTCTTCCAGGTTTTGATCACGCAGTGGATCGGTTAAGCAGAGAATCGGTGGTGCTGGGTCTTGCGTCTGCAGTTGTGCGGTAGCTGGGGCGGGACTCGAACCCGCGACCCCACGATTATGAGTCGTGTGCTCTGACCGACTGAGCTACCCAGCCGCAAGGACTCGGTGGTGCAGTGAGTCCAGAGCCCCCTTACGGAATCGAACCGAAGACCTTTTCCTTACCATGGAAACGCTCTACCGACTGAGCTAAGGGGGCAAGCCGACGTCCCAAGATACACGGAGTGGGACCCGATTTCGAAATCGGGTGCTCGTACGTCATCGTTGACGCCATGACGGCTCCCAACCCGCGCGGGTTCCGCTTCTCGGAGACCTTCATCAACCGGTGGACCCGCATCCTGATCATCGCGATGATCGGCCTGCCGCTGATCGGAATCGGGCTCGGCGTCAGCAGTGACGGAGACTGGGCGCCCGACTGGCTCAGCACCTTCGCACTGGTCTTCACGATCGTCGGCTTCGTCGGTCCGATCCTGATCGCCGCGATCATGGGCGGCGAGTCGATCACCCGCGGCGGGGGCCTCGTCGGCGCCCTGTTCACGTACGGACTGATCGGCGGCCCGACCGGCCAGGTCCTCGAGATCGGCTGGCTCGAGTGGACCGGCTACGCAGCACTGGCGATCGCAACGATCGGCTTCTTCGTGATCGGCTGGCGTGCCAATGTCGACATGTACATCGGTACGCCCAACGCCCGAATCATGACGATCCGGCGCAAGCCCACCAGCCACCGGGCCGGGCCCACGCCATTCGAGGACGACGACCCCCGGCTCAGAGTGCAGCGGCCGCCAGACGAGAAGGCCAAGAAGGCCCCTCGTAGATGAACCCGGTGTAGCCCTGCACGAGGTCGGCACCGGCCGCGAGACGAGCGCGCACGTCATCGGGAGTCGTCACACCGCCGACCGAGATGATCGCCAGCCGTTCACCCACCCGATGCCTCAGGCGTACGAGCACCTCGGTGGCCCGTTCCGCGAGCACCGGGCCGGACAGCCCGCCCACACCCGCAGCCTCGATGGTCGCTCGTGGGGTCAGCAGCGCGTCGGGCCGGGCGATCGTGGTGTTGGTGGCGCTGATGCCGTCGAGGCCGAGCTCGAGCGCGAGGTCCGCGACGGCGTCCACGTCGTCGTCAGCCAGGTCGGGGGCGATCTTGACGAGCAGCGGCACCCGGCCACCGGGATTGCGCTCCAGCACGTCCTTGACCGCGACGAGCAATGGCCGGAGCTCGTCCACCGCCTGCAAGTCGCGAAGGCCCGGGGTGTTGGGCGATGACACGTTGACGACGAGATAGCTCGCGAACGGTGCGAGCAGCCGCGCGCTCTCGACGTAGTCGGCAACGGCGTCCTTGGCCTCAACCACCTTGGTCTTGCCGATGTTGACGCCGATGATCGCGCCGCGGCCGACCTTCTTCTGGCGGAGTCGATGCAACCGAGCCGCGACAACGGCCGCGCCCTCGTTGTTGAAGCCCATCCGATTGACGATCGCGCGGTCATCGACGAGGCGGAACAGTCGTGGCTTGGGATTGCCCGGCTGGGGGCGGGCCGTGACGGTGCCGACTTCGACGTGGCCGAAGCCGAGCGCGAGCAGTCCGGGGACCGCGCGGGCGTTCTTGTCGAAACCGGCGGCCAGGCCGAACGCATGGGGGAACTCGATGCCCATGACCGTGCGGGGGACGTGCGTCTTGCGGACTGCGAGCTGCGCGGCGAAACGGCCCGCGCGGATCGCGGCGAAGCCCCGTTCGTGCGCCTTTTCGGGATCCATCGAAGCGAAGGCGGCGTCGAAGAAGGCGCGGTAGACCACGGCGTCAGCGTATCGGCACGCGGATGCTGAAGACGGCGCCGCGTGGACTGGCCGCGCGTACGTCGAGCTGCACGCCCATGCGGGTGGCCAGCCGGTGGGCGATCGACAGCCCGAGCCCGGTGCCGACGCTGCGGACCTCGCGGTACTTCGCGTGCAGGGCGCCGCGCTCGAACGTCGACGCGATGTCAGCGGGTTCGAGACCTGGCCCGGCGTCCTCGACCTCGATGATCACCTCGTCGGCGCCGGCTCGCGTGCGTACGACCACCGCACCGCCCGCCGGAGTCGCGCGGATCGCGTTCTCGACCAGGCCGTCGAGCAGCTGGCGCAGCCGCATCGGGTCGGTGTGGACCGTCGCGCCGATGCCTTCGGCGGCCAGCGAGATGCCTTCGCGTTCGCAGGTCGCCTGCCAGGCATCGAGGAGGTCGGTGAGCAGCTGGTTGAGCTGGACGTCGGCGGGTTCGATCGCGAAGTCATCGGCCTCGAGGCGGGCCAGGGCGAGCAGGTCGCTGACGAACCGGTCCAGCCGCGCGGTCTCGGCGACGAGGGTCTCCCCCGTCGCCCGGATGTCGCCGGCGTCGATCGCACCATCCGCAAGGGCCTCGGCGTAGCCCCGGAGCGCGGTGAGCGGAGTGCGGATCTCGTGCGAGATCGAGAGCAGGAACTCTCGCTGCCGGCCCTCGCTGGCGATCAGCGCATCGTCCAACGCCGACACCGCCCGGCTCATGTCGGCGATCTCGCGCACGGACGACTCGGCGGTCGGCAGGCCACGTTCGCCGGCCGCGAGCCGGCGCGCCACGTCCGCGGCGTCCGCCACCGAACGGCCCAGCCTGCGCGAGAGCACGAGTCCCAACGTGCCGGCGGCGGCAAGGCCGACCAGCAAGGCGAGGAGCAAACGTTGCCGGAGGGCGCTGGTCGCCTCACCGACCGACCCGATCGGCTGGACCGCCACCGCGCTGTAGCCGCGTTTGGTTGACCGTCCCTCGATCA
>JAWWPE010000180.1:0-6506 GCA_033850895.1 Nocardioidaceae bacterium
CGGTGCCGGCGCCCTTGGCGTCCGCGATCCGGCGTTCGGCAGGAGTGGGTCCGCAGGTCGCCACGACGAACTGATCGAGCACACCGTCCACCTCGATGATCTGCTCGTCGCTGAGGCCCTTCTGCGGTCCGAACGTCTTCGTGGCGCCGAACATCCCTAACAGGGGTACGTCGACGTCGGCGGCGATCACCAGCTCGACGCCGGACAGCCGCGCGAGGGCGGGCGCCAGCTCGACCTCGGTGACGCCGGCCAATCCCGAGGGGCCAGCGTCGAGCGGTCGGTCAGCCGTGGCCCCGAGCGCCGCGAGCATCCCCGCTCCCCCGTCATTGGTAGCGCTGCCACCGACGCCCACGAACACACGCCGGGCACCGGAGTCGGTCGCGGCACCGATCGCCTGGCCGACTCCGTATGTGGATGACCGCATCGGGTCCCGTGGATCGACGAGATGCAGCCCACAGGCCTGAGCGCTCTCGACGTACGCGTCACCGGCAACGGTCAGGAGCGTGACCGGCACTTCGGAGCCGAGCGGCCCACGTACGGACACCACCGTCAGCTCGCCGCCGAGTGCCTCATGCATCACGTCGACGAATCCCGGACCGCCGTCCGCCATTGCCGCCGCGGTGAGCTCGTCATCAGGTGCGTGCCGATGCCAGCCCTCGATGATCGCCCGGGCGGCCTCCGGCGCGGTGAGTGTGCCGCCGAACGCGTCGGGGGCGACGAGGACCTTCATGGGACGAGGGTCGAGCTACTGGGCGAGGGACTGCTCCGCGGCGGCGAGGAGCACACACGTAGCCAGCCCGTTGATCGCCGCCTCGAGCTCGGCCGGCGACGGATAGGACGGGGCGATCCGGATGTTGCGATCGCGGGGGTCCTTGCCGTAGGGGAACGCCGCACCGGCCGGCGTCATCGCGATGCCCGCCTCACCGGCGAGCGTGACGACCCGCGAGGCGAGGCCGTCGACCGTGTCGAGGCTGACGAAGTAGCCACCCTTCGGCGTTGTCCAGGTCGCCACGCCGTAGCCGCCGAGACGCTCCTGGAGGATCTCGACGACCTTCTCGAACTTCGGCGCCAGGATGGCTCGGTGCTGGTCCATCAGGCGGTGCACGCCGTCGACATCGCCGAGGAATCGCTCGTGCCGCAGCTGGTTGACCTTGTCGGGGCCGATCGTGCGCTTCGCGAGGTGCTTGAGGTACCACTCGATGTTGGCCGCCGAGCCACCCATGAACGGCACGCCTGAGCCGGCGAACGTGATCTTGGACGTCGACGCGAAGATCATCGGCCGGTTGGGGTGCCCGGAGGCTGCAGAGAGTCCGAGGATGTCGGCCGTCTTGGTCTGCTGCTCGGTCAGGTGGTGCACGGCGTAGGCGTTGTCCCACATGATCCGGAAGTCGGGCGCGGCCGTTTCCATCGCCGCGAGCTCAGCGGCGACCGCCTCGCTGACCACCGAGCCCGTCGGGTTGGCGTACGTCGGCACCAGCCACATACCGCGGACGGAGGGGTCGGCGGCGTACTCGCGTACCGCGGCCATGTCGGGACCGTCCTCGTGCAGCTCGACCGGCAACATCTCGATGCCGTACGTCTCGCAGATCGCGAAATGGCGGTCGTAGCCCGGCACCGGGCAGATGAACTTGATGACGTCTTCCTGGCTCCACGGCCTGGCCGAGTCGACCGTGCCGTGCAACATCGCGAAGACCAGGTTGTCGTGCATCATCGCGAGGCTCGCGTTGTCGCCCGCGACGACCTGCTCGACGGGGACGTGCATGATCTCGGCGAAGATCGACCTCAGTCCGGGCAGCCCGAGGAGTCCGCCGTAGTTGCGGGTGTCGGTGCCGGCGGCGTCCTTGAAGTCCTCACCCGGCAGGCTCAGCAGCGCATTCGAGAGGTCGAGCTGCTCGGGGGACGGCTTGCCACGGGTCAGGTCGAGCTTGAGCCCGGCCTGTTGCAGGGCGGCGTACGCGGCTGTCTGCTCATCGAGCAACGACTGGATCTGGTCATGGGAAAGGCTGTCGAACGTCACGGGTCCACGGTATCGCGACGGCGCGTCAGCCCAGCCCCGGCGCTCCCCAGATCGCCAGCCACTTGGACAGATCGGACTCGACCGTCACGTCCTTGCCAACCACACCGCGTACCTGGAGCTCCAAGGCGTTGTCGCGCCGGTCGTCGGCGAGCGGCGCGAACGGGTAGAACGTGCCGCGTTTGTAGAGGTAGACCAGGGCGAAGGGCTTCTGCTCGCTGGTGTGGAAGATGACCGTCGAGCACAGCAGGGCGGAGCCGAAGCCGGCGTCGGCCAGCGACGAGTTGATCGCGTGCAGGTCCGTCACCAGACCGGAGATGTCGGTGTCGGTCCGCGTCACGGTCAGCCAACGGAATCCGAACCGGTCGACCGAACGCTCGATCCTGGGTCCGCCCCCGGTCGCGACGAGCTTCTCGATCTCGTCCTCGGTGCCACTGAAGGCGCCACCCTCGGTCGGCCGGTAGCAGACTGCGCCGCTTCCGGTTGGCGTGAAGCCGTCGGCCTGCAGGGAGAGCGCCGCCTGGGGTACGGCGAACAGCGCGTCGAGATTGGCCTCGGGCGGGGTGCTGCGGCCGAGCAGCGAGTCGAACAATCCCACCGGGTCAGCCCTGCTCGGAGAGCTCGGCACTGACCGCGGCGAGCTGGTCGAGCCGCTGCTGCAGCGGTGGGTGGGTCGACATCAGGGCGCCGATCGCCTCGCGGTTGATGGCGGGCGCGAAGAAGAACGCGCTGATCGCCTGACCCTCACGAAGGTCCTTGTTGGGTATGCGCGCCATCTCGCCGGAGATCTTGACCAGCGCCGAGGACAGCTTGGACGGCCGACCGGTGAGATAGGCGCCGCTGCGGTCAGCACTCAGCTCGCGGTAGCGCGACAGCGCGCGGGTCAGGATGAAACTGACGAAGTAGACCACCATGCTGACCAGGAACACGACGAGGAACACCGCGCCGCTGTTCTTGTTGTTGCGGCTGCCGAAGATGTTGCCGGCATACATGCCCCACCGCGTGATGAAGCCGGCGAGGAGTCCGAGCGACGATGCCACCGTCATGACGGTGACGTCCCGGTTCGCGACGTGCGACAGCTCGTGCGCGAGAACGCCCTCGAGCTCGTCGGCGTCGAGGCGCTGCATGATGCCGGTGGTGACACACACCGACGAGTGCTTCGGGGTCCGTCCGGTGGCAAACGCATTGGGCATGTCGGTGACGGCGACGGCGACCCGGGGCTTGGGCATGTCGGCGAGCGCGCACAGCCGGTCGATCATGGCGTGCAGCTCGGGAGCCTGCTCGGGCTCGACGATCTTGGCACCCATCGACTTCAGGGCGAGCGAGTCGGAGAAGTACCACTGTCCCCAGGCGAGTCCGAGGACGATGACGATTCCGAAAGCCCCGAGGCTGGTCTGCGTGAGCAGCAGCGCGCCGAACGCGACGTAGAGCGCGCCGAGACCGAGGCTGACACCTCCCATGCGGAGGGTCAGGCCGGAGTCACTTCTGAAGCGGGTCCGCGCCATCGCTGGCCTCCTCGGGGGTGCTGGTGCTGAGCGCATTGAGCTGGCGTTCGACTTCTGGGCCGTCGAGCGCGGCGTCGAAGCCGCGCGAGACGGCATCGGACGGGGCCTCGCCCGGCTTGCTGATGATGCCCTCGGCAACGAGCTCGTCGACGGCGTCGGCCTTGGCCTCGAGCTCGCGCGTGTGCCGCTCGGCTGAGTCCATCGCCTGACCGACATCGCTGACCGACGAGTTGATGCCGCGGGTCGCGCTGTCCATCTCGGACTGGGCCGCGGCGGCAGTATGACGCGCGGCCAGCGTGTCCTTGCGAGCTCGGAAGTCCTCGATCTCCTGCTCCATCCTGGTGGCCGAGTCCTGCAGCTTGATCTCCTCGGCCTTGAGGTCGGCGTGGCGGGCCTGCAGATCCGCGGCGGTCTTCTCCAGCGTCACCTTGCGGGTCAGGGCGGTGCGAGCGCCCGCATCGTCACCCTGCGCGACCAGCTGTCGAGCCTGGTCGTCGAGCTCGGCGCCCTGCTGGTTGAGCGCGGCGAGCTGCAGCTCGAGGCGCTTGCGACTGGTCGCGACGTCGGCAACCGAGCGGCGTACGCGCTGCAGGAGGGCGGTCTGGCCGCGGTAGGTCTCGTCGAGCTTGTCCTTGAGTTTCTCGACGTCATCGCCGTCAAACCGCCGCGAGCGGAAGATCTGTGCGATGCGCTTGCCAATGCCCATGCCAGCAACCCTACGGCGTAGGGTTGCGCGCGTGGTAGATGAGACTCAGGCAGGCAAGGGCCGCGCGACACCGAGCCGCAAACAGGCCGAGGCGGCCCGCAAGCAGCGGCTCAAGGCTTCGACTTCGCGCAAGGATCAGGCCAAGCGCGAGCGGGAGATGCGCGACTCGATCCGCACCCGGCAGCGCGAAGCGCTCAAGACCGGCGAGGAGAAGTTCCTGCCCGCCAGAGAGCGTGGCTCGGTCCGCCGGTTCGCCCGTGACTACGTCGACCGGCGCCGCAACGTCGCGGAGTACCTGCTGGTGTTCCTGGTCCTGATTCTGGTGATGGGTGCTGTTGCGAGCGCCGCGCAACAGACCTGGGTCGGTACCGCGACCTTCTTCACGTACCCGCTGATCATCGTGCTGGTGATCGTCGACGAGTTCCTGCTCGTCCGTGGCCTTCGGCGCGAGCTCAAGGCGCGGTTCAGTCCCGATGAGACCGGTGGCACCGCCGGCTATGCCGTGCTCCGCACCATGCAGCTGCGGCGGATGCGCCTGCCGAAGCCGCAGATCGAACGCGGCGCACCCCTGCGCGACCGCTACTGATCGATCAGCTCGTCTCGGCGTGCAGTGACATCGGTCCGTAGACCTCGTCCTCACCGTCGAACAGCCGCACCTGGTCGACGCCGTCGTTGACCAGGTCGCCGAATGCCTCACCGACCCAGGACTCCGCGTCCCCGCGGCTCTCGAATTCCTCCGAGCGCCCGACGACGTCGCCGGCTGCGCTCTCCAAGGTCCAGCTCCACGCCATGTCAGATCCCCTTCGTCGACGGCTGTACGAACGGCGGCTTGGTCACGGTGAACAACTCGGAGCGACCGCGTACATCCACCACCACCGAGGCTCCATCCTCGACCGACGGCTCGAGAAGCGCCAGCGCAATGCCCTGACGCAGCGTCGGCGAGAACGTGCCGGACGTGATCTCACCGAGCTCGGTGCCTGCCTCGTCGAGGACCGTCATCCCCGGCCTCGGGATGCGACGACCTTGTGCGATCAGCCCGCGCAGCGTGCGTACGGTCTTCTCCTCACGCTGCCGGGTCAGCGCATCCTTGCCCCAGAACCTCGGCTTCTTCCAGCCGACCGCCCAGCCGGCTCGCGCCATCACCGGGCTGATCTCGGCCGACAGCTCGTGGCCATGCAACGGATAGCCCATCTCGGTGCGCAAGGTGTCGCGCGCACCGAGCCCACAGGCCCTGATGCCGTACGGCTCCCCCGCCGCGATCACGGCATCCCACACGTCGAGGGCCGAGGCCGACGGCACGACGAGCTCGTAACCGCGCTCGCCGGTGTAGCCCGTGCGGCAGACCGTCACGTCCTGTCCGGCGATCTTGCCGTCGGCGAACGACATGTACTCGTGGCCGACCGGCAGCTCGAGTGACTCGAGCAACTGGTCGCTGAGCGGCCCCTGGATCGCAAGGATGGCGTAGTCACGGTGCAGATCGGTGACTTCGATGCCCTCGGGGGCAGCCGCCTGCAGACGCTCGACGACGGCCGCGGTGTTGGCGGCATTGGGGATCAGGAACACCTCGAAATCGCTGCGGAGATAGGCGATCAGGTCGTCCACCGTGCCACCGTCCTCGTCGCAGCACAGCGTGTACTGCGCCTTGCCCGGCGCGATGCGGCCGAGGTCGTTGGTGAAGCAGTCGTTGACGAACTCCGCGGCACCGGTGCCACGAACCAGCGCCTTCCCGAGGTGGCTGACGTCGAACAGGCCCACGGCCTCACGTACGGCCTTGTGCTCGGCGAGGACTCCCCCG
The DNA here is from genome assembly GCA_033850895.1 of Nocardioidaceae bacterium. Lineage (GTDB taxonomy): Bacteria > Actinomycetota > Actinomycetes > Propionibacteriales > Nocardioidaceae > Aeromicrobium. The sequence continues at coordinate 6,021 of JAWWPE010000180.1, forward strand.
CCGGCATACTCCAGCGGCATGTCCCAACCGCCGAACTCGGCGAGCTTGGCTCCGAGCGCGACGTGACGATCGTGAAGGGGCGAGTGCAGCAGATCCATGCCCGCCAACCTAGAGGGTGGTCTGGTGGTTTCGGAGGGTGGTCGCGTGGTTGCGTGCAGCGACCATAGAGTGAACGGCATGCCTACCGTGACTCTCAGCACCGCCAAGCCGACGACCGCCCGCGCCGACGCGCTGATCCTCGGGATCCGCAACGACGAGGACAAGGCCGAATTCGCCGCCAGCCTCGACGCGATGGGGTTCACCGGTGAGAAGGGGCAGGTGGTCACGTTCCTGTCCGGCGGCGTTGCGAAGGCCACGCTCATCGTCGCGGTCGCCCTGCCCGAGGAGCCGACCGCCGAGGACCTCCGTCGTGGTGCGGCTCGGGGCGTACGCGCTGCGAAGTCCTCCGCCACGGTTGCCGTCGCACTACACCCCGCTAGCGTTGAC
>JAWWPE010000244.1:0-3240 GCA_033850895.1 Nocardioidaceae bacterium
TACTTCGTCGCCAAGCTCGCGAAGGACAGCGGCGTGACGGTCGTGCACGTGGGCGAAGGTGCCGACGAGATCTTCGCCGGCTACCCGACGTACGTGCAGGCGCACGACATGGCCACGCGGCAGTGGCCGCGCCTGCGCTCCGTCCCGCGGCCGCTGCGCCAGGCGATGGCCGCTGCCGGTCCCGCGCTCCTCAAGGTGCGCCCGGACCGGGAAGTGCACGTCGAGGCGCTTCGGCGCGCGGCCCAGCGCGACTCACAGCTCTGGTGGGGCGGAGCGGTCGCGTTCTACGAGCTCGGTTTTGATCGCATCACCACGAAAGAGCTGCGGCGCGAGCTGAACGGTGAGCGCCCGCGCGACATCGTGGATCAGATTGCGGCCGACGCGGACCGCTTCGGCGCACGTGACGAGCTCGATCGGCTGATCTACCAGGACCTGCGCCTGCGCTTGCCCGAGCTGCTGCTTATGCGCGTGGACAAGCTCACGATGGCGAACTCGATCGAGGCGCGCGTGCCTTTCCTCGACCATGAGCTCGTGGAGCTTGCGATGGCCGTGCCGGCGGACGAGAAGATCCGCGACGGCGTCGGCAAGCACGTCCTCAAACGTGCGGTCAGCGATCTGCTGCCCGACGAGATCGTGTGGCGTCCGAAGCAGGGTTTCGGCACCCCGGTGTCACAGTGGTTCCGTGGCGAGCTCGGCGACCAGCTGCAGCGACGGCTGGCCGACACAGAGCTCAACGAGCTCGGCTACCTCGATCCCACTGCAGTGCAAGAGACCCTCGAGCTTCATCGAAGTGGCCGCGCGGAGCGGTCGTTCCAGCTCTGGAACCTGTTGAACCTCACCGAGTGGTTCGATCACTGGATCGCCGGCCGGGAGCCCGTCTCCGCCTGATGTTCGAGCTGCTGGTCGTGGTTGGCGCCCGGCCCAACTTCGTGAAGGTCGGGCCAGTGGTCGCTTCGCTGAGCGAGCGCGACGTCGTGCGGCCCCGTCTGTTGCACACCGGTCAGCACTACGACCGCAAGATGTCCGCGGCATTCCTGGAACAGCTGGCGTTTCCCGAGCCCGAGTTTCAACTCGGTATCGGGTCCGGTAGCCATGCTGAGCAGACGGCGGCCGTGCTGGTCGGCGTGGAGCGTGTCCTACTCGACGAGCCGTTCGACGCCATTCTCGTCGCGGGGGACGTGAATTCGACTCTGGCGGCTGCCCTCTCGGCAACCAAGCTCGGCGTGCCGGTCATTCACCTCGAGGCCGGTCTGCGATCCGGGGACTGGGCCATGCCCGAGGAAATAAACCGGGTTGTCTGTGATCGTGTCTCCGACCTTCTCCTCTGCCACTCCGACGAGGCGATTGACAACCTTGTCGGCGAAGGGATCGCGCGCGATCGCGCCGTGATGGTCGGCAACACGATGATCGACAGCCTCATGCGGCTGTTGCCTGCCGCACGTGCTGGCGGCGCGCTGTCGCGTTTGCGGATCTCGCCCCGGGACTACGTACTCGTGACGTTGCACCGCCCGTCGCTCGTCGATGATCCGCCCAGCCTCGCCGCTGTGTTCGATGTGCTGGCAGAAGTCGCACGGGAGCTTCCGGTCATCTTCCCGATGCACCCGCGCACCCGCGCTCGACTCAGCGGCGATGTGCCGTCGGGAATGCTCGTCACCGAGCCTCTCGAGTACCTGGACTTCATCGCGCTCGAGGAAGAGGCGAGGCTGGTCATCACCGACTCGGGGGGCGTACAGGAGGAGACGTCGGTCCTGGGCGTGCCCTGCCTGACCTACCGGACGACGACGGAGCGGCCGGTGACGATTACCCACGGCACGAATGTTCTCGTCGGCACTGAGCCGCTGGCGCTACGCGAGGCGTGCGCCGACAGCTTGCGCGCCGGTATGCTCGACCACCGCCCAACCATCCCGCTGTGGGATGGCGCGGCCGGGCCGCGGGCGGCGGAGGCGATCGAGGCCTTCCTCGATCGTCGCCTCAGCGCGTCAGCGCTGGCGCAGCCGTCTCCTTGACCGCGGACTCACGCCAGCTCGACCACCACATCCGCTCGGCGGCCGCGATGGATTTGCAGGATGGTGCCCTCGATACGGACGCTGGCGTCGGAGCGTAGAAGCGCCCAGCCGAACGGCACGCCCGGCTGCGCCTCCATGCGCCGCTCGAGGACGACCGCCGGATCGAAGCGACCGAGATAGGGTGCGACGCGGTCACGGCGCTCGGTCGGTTCGGGACCTGGCCCGAGCTCGCGCACCGTCACGGGTGTCTTGCCCGGCTCCAGCCCCGCGGCGAGGTGGATAGGCGTCATGACGCGATGTGGCTGCTCGCAGCACAGGCGGTCGACGATCACGAGCCCATCACCGGGCAGCCAGCAGAACGTCCTGCGGACCTCGACCGAGTCATTGAGCCGGCCGTAGCCGTCATGGCCTGCGCGCACGACGACCGCGTCGCCCACTTGCTCGACCGGCGTGCGCCATACGCGCGGAAGCCGTGCCGCCCGGAACGGGCCAAGGAACACGCACTGGTCAGCGCCGTCGACCTCCACCGTGTTGTGCGCTGCAGTCGAGCGCGACCATGCGCGCGCCTCGCCGTCATATGCGCCACTCCCCGGGTCGACCACGACCGGTCTACCGTCCATCCACAGAACGAACGACAGGGCGTCCGCGTGCGCATGAGGCGGCAGATGACTTGGCGAGAGCGGTCCAACGTCCAAGACCGCTTGGTCTGATCCGGCTCGGAGCACGACGTAACCCGAGGCAGTGAGGTCGTCGACGGCTGCATCGCCGGACTGGATCGGTGGCCCGGCCCACGCGTCGTTGAGCAACGGCAGGGCTCCGTCTGGGCCGGCGAGCGCCTGCATCCAATGCTGCATCGAGGTGACGGCAGCGTCGAGTGCATCGAGCGGAGGTTCATCGCTTCGCGCGAGAATCTCTTGGACGTCACGCAGGCGCTCCAGTAGCAAGCGGTGGTAGGAGGGGCTGCGTTCCTCGTGCCCGCCGTCGGACAGGACCTGCCGCGGCAACTCGCGGGCCAGCAGCAAGCGGCCATGCCGCATCGCGCGAGCGTCGGCGGTGCATGCGCCTCCGACGATGAGGGCACACGCGTTCTCGAGCACGTGGTTGCCGCCGATGTCGTGCTCCACCCGACGCCGCAGGTAGCGCAGCTGGCGCCAGAGGCTCACGCGCATGCGCCTGGCAAGCGCCGGGTCCCAGCCGCCCGTCGACAGCGCAGCGCACCAGGCGACGATACGAC
>JAWWPE010000373.1:0-6541 GCA_033850895.1 Nocardioidaceae bacterium
GGAGGTGCCGCCCGGCCAGGTGGACCGAGACGATTCCGTCATCCTCGACGACGACATCGGTGACATGCACACGGTGGCGGAGGTTGCGCCAGATCGGCAGGCAGACCCGGAAGATCAGGATCGCGGCGGCCGCCACTGCCCAGGCGGTCCACCAGAAGACGGTGCGCGAGGCCGACGAGAGGAACTCCTGGCCCGTCCACAGCTGATGCGGCAGCGCGAGCCCGACTCCGAGGTAGGCGTACAGGTGGAGCAGGTGCCACGACTCGTACCGCAGCCGGGCCCGGGCCGCGCGGACGCTGGTCACCACGACCATCACCAGGCACAGGCTGCCCGCGACCGCGATCAGCATCCCGGGATCGTCGATCGTCAGCCGCCAGGTGGTGACCGGTATGCGGGGCAGCGCTCCGCCGGCGTAGCCCCAGACGATGAGCAGAACGTGCGCCACCATCAAGTTGAACGAGGTGAAACCGGTGAGGCGATGCAGGTGCGCGAGTCGATCTTGACCGTATGCCCGCTCAAGGAGTGGCAATCTGGCCATCAGCAGCACCTGTGCGAGCAGCAGCACCGAGGCCACCAATCCGGTGAGGCGTCCGGTCGAGAGCAGCCCGGTGTCCCATCCGCCGAGGTCCTGAAGACCACGGCCGGCGACCCACCAGTACGTCACGAGCAGCAAGGTGAGCCACAGGATCGCGGCAGCTGCCACACGGACGTTGGCGTCGAACTGGGCGCGTCGGCCCCGGACCGGTGCGGCATGTGCAGCGGTGGTCGGCGACCGCAGCATGGTCGTCATGTGCCGTCCGTGCCGGGCCCATCAGCCGGCGGCTGACCCCCCGACTGGCCGTTCTGCTGGCCGTCGCCCTGGCCCGGCCCTTGCTGATTGCCCTGCCCGTTGCCGAAGTTTCCGCCACCGGGCCCACGCTGACCTGGCCGGCCGTATCCCGGGCCCGGTCGGAACTGGCCGCTGCGGGTGAACCGCGGGCCGTCGTCTCCTCCGGTGGCCCGGCCGATGCCGAAGCCGGCCAGGCCGCCGGCAACGAGCAATCCGGCGGCCCCCGCCGCCAACAGCGCGCGGGTGCGGCGGGGGCGGGACGGTGCGACATCCTGGCTCGTCGTGGTCACTGCCTCCGGAGCCGCTGGCGCCGGTTCTGCTGGTGTCGGTTCCAGGTCGGGTGTGGTGTCGTCTGTCGATGGCTTCTCGTCGGTCATGGGGGTCTCCTTCTCCCGTATGCCATCCAGAATCGCTTCGGATCCTGAGGGAGGATGAGGGCAAACCTGTGAGCCGGCTGTCAATATGAGGCGATGACCGACCGATCATTCCGGGCAGTTATCGCTGCCCTCGCCGTCGTCTTCGTCGTGCTGTTCGCCGCGATCATCCCGCCGGCTCTGATCGATGACGGCTTCGACTTCTGGGGCGCTGCGCGTGCCACGTTCGCCAATCCGTACGCGTCGGGGGTCTCGATCGACGTGCTGATGGCGTATGCGGTCCTGGCCGTCTGGGTGTTCCACGAAGCGCGGACCCGGCACGTGCGCCGTGGCTGGATCGCCCTCATCCTCGGCCTGGTGACCGGTTTGACGGTGGGTCTGGTGGCGTACCTGCTGATCCGGGCTCGTCAGGTCGAGGCCGGCAATCTGCCCTGACTATTTCTTCGTGCGCTTGGCGAGGCTCTTGTCCATCCGGCGGAACAGTGGCTGGGCAGCCTTGGTCACGACGCCGGGCAGCGCCGCCATGGCGAGCTCGCCGGCCGCACCCGGGAGGCTGGTGACTCGTGTCGGTTTGTCGACGACTGCCTTGACCAGCCAGTTGGCGGCCTTGTCGGCGCTGAGCATCGGCATGGCCTGGTAGATGTCGGTGGCCGAGGACATCTCGGTGCGCACCATCGGAAAGTACACGACCGTCGAGGACACACCCTGGTGACACAGCTCGGCCGACAGCGAACGCACGAACGACTCCAGCGCGGCCTTGCTGGCGAGATAGGCCGAGAACAGCGGGATCGGCACCTGCGTAGACATCGTCGATGAGACGGCGACGTGGCCGTGACCCTGCTCGAGGAATCGCGGCACCAGCGCGAGCGTGAGGCGTACGGCGCCGAAGTAGTTGATCGCCATCGTGCGCTCGTAGTCGTGATCGCGGTCGACCGACTGGGCGATAGAGCGACGGATCGAGCGGCCGGCATTGTTGACCAGCGCGTCGATCCGCGGGTGCTCATCGAGCAGTTGAGCGGCGACCTTGGTCACCGCTTCGGGGTCGGCCAGGTCGACCGGGTAGATGTATGCCGTGCCGCCGGCGGCCTCGACGTCGGCGCGTACGCCCTCGAGCTCGTCCTCGCGACGAGCCAGCAGGCATACCGTCGCACCGAGCCGTGCCAGCTTGCGGGCGGCCTCGGCACCGATTCCGCTGGATGCGCCGGTCAGGACAACCGTCTGCCCCGCGAGCTTGGCCGTCACAACGACGTGTCTCCGAAGAGCGCGGTCAGCAACCGGATGCAGCGCTGCATCATCTCCTCGGCGCTCTCATCGGGGTGTTCGAGCCACCAGCCCATCAGCGAGTCGACGATGCCGAGCCAGACGGTGGTCATCGCCGAGACGTCGAGCGGATCGGTGTTGTCGGCAAGCGCCATCAGCTCAGCGACGCCCTCCTCGGCTAGCTTGCCGATGCGATCGGCGTACGACGCGATGGAGTCGGCGATCGGCCCGGTGGACGGTGCGGTGGTGTCGAAGAACAGTCGCCACAGGTAGCGCTGGGACTCCAGCAGGCTGAACATCCCTCCAAGGGTTTGCATGCCGCGCTCGATGCCGACCGCGTCGCCGGCCGCGATGCGCTCGATCTCTTCGGCCAGGATCGCTCCGCCGCGATCGAGACAGGCCTCGTAGAGCCCTTCCTTGGAGGTGAAGTAGTTGTAGATCAGCGGCTTGGAGATGCCGGCCTTCTCGGCGACGGCGGCGACCGATGTCGCGGCGAATCCGAGCGTGCCGAACTGCTCGGAGGCGATCTCGAGGATCTGCCCCTCGCGATCGACGCGGGGGACGCCCTTGGTGCCGGCATTGGGTCTGACCACGAGATGAAGTCTAGCGGCGCGGTATGAGTCCGTGGTAACTTACCCAAGAGTCATATCCACGATGTCGCGAAAGGGTGACACATGAGAGACCTGCTCGACCCGCTCAAGAACCCCACCCTGGTCGCGGCACCGTTCTTCATCCTGTCGATGCTGATCGAGCTGGCGGCATACCGTTTCCTCGAGACCGACGACGATCAGCACGGCTATGAGAAGCGGGATGCCCGCACCAGCATTGCGATGGGATTCGGGTCCTTGGTGTCGAGCGCGCTGTTCAAGGCCGGCACGCTGGTGGCATTCGTCGCGGTCAGTGTCTATGTGGCGCCGTGGCACCTGCCGACCGACACGTGGTGGTACTGGGTCGTGCTCATCCTCGGACTCGACCTGGCGTTCTACCTCAACCACCGCTTCGTGCACCGCGTACGTATCGGCTGGGCTGCGCACCAGGCGCACCACTCGAGCGAGTACTTCAACTTCTCCACCGCGCTCCGCCAGAAGTGGAACCCGTGGGCAGACGCGTTCTTCTGGCTGCCGTTCCCGTTGCTGGGCTTCGCGCCGTGGACGCTCTACATCGCCTTCGGGTTCAATCTCGTCTACCAGTTCTTCACCCACACCGAGCGCATCGAGACGCTGTGGCGCCCGATCGAGTTCGTGATGAACACCCCGTCCCACCACCGCGTGCATCACGGCAGCGATCCGGAGTACCTCGACAAGAACTACGCCGGCATCTTCATCATCTGGGACCGCATGTTCGGCACGTTCCAGAAGGAGATCCACCGACCGACGTATGGACTGACCGTGCCGGTGGACACCTACAACCTGCTGCGACTGCAGTACGGCGCGTTCGCGGAGCTGTTCCGCGACGTGCACAATGCGACCCGCTGGCGCGACAAGCTCGGCTACATCTTCATGCCGCCGGGCTGGCACCCTGGCGAGAAGCGTGCCGAGGCTCATCAGCCGCGGGAGACCGCATCGCAGTCCGTGTGACCAATCGGCGAATCGCCCTGGTCGCGATCCCGTTCGCGTTTCTGCTGACCGCGGCCGATCTGGTCTTCCACGTGCGCACCGGCACGCTGTCGTACGACTGGCATCCGCAGGTGCTCGACCAGACGATCTTGGTGCCGTTCACGTTCTGGCTGGCTGCGGTCGGAATGCTGGCGACCGTGCGGATGCTGCATCCCGGGGCAGCGTCGGCCACGGCCACGTCCGTCGTCGACGGGTTGGCGCTGGCGGCGCTGGCCTATCTGGCGTCGGGGTTGTTGGCGCCGCGGCACGCGGTGGCGTATGCGGTGGCACTGCTGGTCGGTTGGGTCGTACGCCTCCTGGTCCGGCCGGATTGGCGGATCGCGGTGGTCACCGGCATCGCGATCGCATGCGGTGGGGTGCTCGGCGAAGCAGGGCTGTCGGCGCTCGGCGAGTTCAGCTACGCCAATCCGGACGTACTCGGCGTGCCGTGGTGGCTGTTCCCGCTCTACCTGCACGGCTCTCTGGTCGCGATCGACCTGATGTCGTACCTACGCGCCGCCCGAGAGCTCTGATTCGTCGACTTGTTCGTCCGCTGCTGGTGCGCCGGGGATGTCGACCGCGTCGTAGGAGAAGTTGAGGATGCCATTGGCCTTCGACGTGATCTGGATCGGTCGGGCGCCGTTCTTGGCGACAAAGAGCGATCCGATCGAGCCGTCCTTGAGGACGACGCAGCTCACGCCGTTCACGTTTTTCGTGCCGGCCTTGGTGATCGACCCCTGCGGGGCGAGCACCTGGCTGCTGAGGGAGGAGCGGTCGGCCACCTTCAGGAAGTCGGAGAAGCTCGAGCCCGCGGCCGGCTTGATCCAGCGACCATTGAGCTTCGCAATGATGGCTGCCGCCTGGTCCCCGGCTGAGTACTTCCAGAAGGAGTCGTCCGCCTTGTAGTACGTGGTTCCGCCGACGTTGAGGAGTGTCAGCACACCGTTCGGGGTCGTGATGGTCCCGTACGAATCCTTGCCCGAGTAGTCGAACTTGACCGCGCCGCTGCCTGAGCTGGTGCCGCTGCCGGCGGAAGCGATCGACACGTGCGCCTCCTTGCCGACCTGGGTCTTTGCCTTGGCGAGGATCGCCTTGGCCGACAGGCTGGACAGGTCCTTGTCCTTCGGAGCTTCACTGCTGGATGCGCCGCAGGCGGCCGTGGTGATCAGCGTTGCGGCAACCAGCAGCGCGCGGAATCGGATCATGGGGGAGCTCCTCGACGGGCGGGTGCCTCACCCTATCGATCTGGCTGTGGTTCGTTCTCGAGAATCGGCGGACTCGGTCAGAGGCTCCGGGTCATGCCACCGTCGACCGGCAGCATCACCCCGGTGAGGAAGCTCGATGCCGGTGACAGCAGGAACGCCGCGGCCTGGCCGAACTCTTCGGGGCGGCCGTAGCGTCGGAGTGGGATCGTCGACTCGGTCGCCGCTCGCGCGGCCGCCGGATCGTCGGCCAGCGAGTCGAGGTGCCGTACGCGCTCGGTGTCGATCCGTCCCGGCAGCAGGCCGTTGACGCGTATGCCTCGTGGGCCGAGCTCGTCGGCGAGATTCTTGGCTGCCATCGCGAGCCCCGGGCGGAGGCCGTTGGAGATGCCGAGGCCGGCGACAGGCATCTTGGCCGAGGTGGAGAGCACGAACGCGATCGATCCGCCCTCGCCGAGCTCGGCAGCAACGGCCGTGGCCAGGCGGATCGCGCCGAGGAACACCGACTCGAACGCTGCCCGCCATTCCTCCTCAGTGCGTTCGAGGATCGGCCCGGCCGGCGGACCGCCGACGCTGATCAGTGCTCCGTCAAGTCGGCCGAACGTGTCCTTGGCGGCCGCGATCAGTCGCGCGGGCGTATCGGCGGCGGCGTTGTCGGCGGCGACTCCGATCGCGCGCGGCCCCAGCTCGACGACCGTACGATCGACGGACTCGTACGACCGCGATGAGATGACCACCTGGGCGCCGTCGGCGACCAACACCTGTGCGGTGGACAGACCGAGACCCCCTGTGGCGCCGGTGAGGATGTACGTACGGCCAGCAAGTCCGAGGTCCATACGGCCAAGCCTAGAACGCGCTCAGTGAAGGGCACATGCGTAACTGGTTCACCGGCGGTGTGTCGCTCCCGACCGGTATGCCGGTGGCCGCCGGACTGCTTTGGTCAGGCGGCTTGGCGGTAGTGGAGTCTTCGTCGGCGGTGCAGTGACCGGCCGGCGCGGTTGGTGAAGGTGAAGCCGTTGGTGGCGTTGCCGGTGATGTTCAGCAGTCCGCGGTGGAGCAGGTGGTGGCATCTGACGCACAAGCCGACCAAGAGGTCGAGGTCGGTGGGGCCGCCTAGTGACCACCAGAGTCCGGCGGCCCACCAGCATGCCGGTCGGTGGGGACACACCGCCGGTGAACCGGCAACGCATGTGCCCTTCACTGAGCGCGTTCTAGGCTTGGCCGTATGGACCTCGGACTTGCTGGCCGTACGTACATCCTCACCGGCGCCACAGGGGGTCT
>JAWWPE010000016.1:0-7751 GCA_033850895.1 Nocardioidaceae bacterium
TCGTCCGCGAGCGACTCCGCGAACACGATGTGCAGGAGCCCGAGGATCAGTACGAGGTCCGTGCCCGGCACGAGCTGGACGTGCTCGCCTGCGCCGTCCTCGGTGAGCTTGGCGGTGGCGCTGAGCCGTGGGTCGATGACGATCAGCCCGCCGCGCTCACGTACGCCACCGAGGTGCTGCACCGCCGGTGGCATCGTGTCGGCGAGGTTGCTGCCGAACAGCATCACGACGTCGGCGTCATTGAGGTCGGTCAGCGGGAACGGCATGCCGCGATCGACGCCGAGCGAGCGATTGGCCGCTGCCGCCGCCGAGGACATGCAGAACCGGCCGTTGTAGTCGATGTTGCGGGTGCGCAGCGCGAGCCGTGCGAACTTGCCGAGCTGATAGGCCTTCTCGTTGGTCAGCCCTCCCCCACCGAACACCGCGATCGCGTCCGGTCCGTCCTGCGCGCTGATGGTCTGCACACGAGCAGCGATGTCGTCGAGCGCCGTGTCCCAGTCGACCGGCTCGAACCCTCCCGACGTGCGGCGCAATGGCGTGGTGATGCGGTCCGGTACGCGCAGCAGATCGGTGCTCGTCCAACCCTTCTGGCACATGCCCCCGACATTGGTCGGGAACGCCCGCGGCTCGGTGGCGAGGGGATCGCCGCCGAGCACCTGGGCGCACTGCAGTGCGCAGTACGGACAGTGGGTGTCTGTCACTTGGTGATCACACGCCCGCCTGCGCCATGATCGACTTGGGCCGCAGGTAGAACAGCCAGGTCACCGCCAGGCAGATCACGTAGAACACCGTGAACACCACGAAGGCGCTCTTGACGGCATCGACCGGGTCATCGATCCACGGCGAGCTGAACGTGATCGGGATCAGGAATCCACCGAGGGCGCCGATCGCACCGGCGATGCCGATCACCGCCGAGGCCTCCTTGGTCGACTTCTTCTCGGCCGCGAGGCGAGCCGGTGACCCGTCCTCCCCGGCCTGCTTGGCGTACGTCTTCCAGATCGTCGGGATCATCCGGTACGTCGACCCGTTGCCGATGCCCGTCGCCGCGAACACCACGAGGAAGGCGACCAGGAACCACGGGAACACGTTCGAGTTGTGGTCGACGGCGGCGCGAACGGCCGCGGAGTACTTGAACGTCGCCGGGTCCGGCGCGGGCGCACCGGCCGCAGGCTTCGGCACGGTGTCCAGCTGGGCCAGCGAGATCATCACCAGGATGGTGCCGAGGATCATTCCGAGGAACGCGCCGAGAGTCACGATCGCACCGCCGAACTTGTCGGCGAGCCAACCGCCGAACGGCCGGGTCAGGGAGCCGACGAACGCGCCGAGAAAGCCATAGAACGCGAAGTTGATGCCGATGCCGGGGATCGTCGGGATCGGCTGGTTGAAGAAGTTGATCTTGATCAGCAGCGGCATCGCGGCGGAGTAGCCGATGAACGAGCCGAACGTGCCGATGTAGAGGAAGGACATGACCCAGGTGTGCTTGTACTTCACCACGGCGAGCTGTTCACGGGGCTTGGAGTAGGCCGCCGAGAGGTTGTTCATGAAGAAGTACGCCGTCAGGGCGGCCACGACCGCGAGCGCGGCATACAGGTAGCCGGCACGCTGCAGAACCAGTCCGCTCTTGCTGGCCTCGACCAGCCCGAAGGCACCCGCGCCGCCGACGATGATCGGCAGGAAGAACTGGATCACCGCGACGCCGAGGTTGCCACCGGCGGCGTTGAGGCCGAGCGCCGTGCCCTTGAGCCGTGCCGGGTAGAAGAAGTTGATGCTGGCCATCGACGAGGCGAAGTTGCCGCCGCCGACGCCCGCGGTCGCGGCAATCACGATGAAGACCCAGTAGTGCGTGTCGGGCCGCTGCACGAAGTAGGCGAACAACAGGGTCGGCAGCACCAGCATCAGGGCGCTGAACACCGCCCAGTTCCGGCCGCCGAACTTCGGCACCGCGAACGTGTACGGCAGGCGGAGCAGCGATCCGACCAGATTGGGCACCGCCACCAGCCAAAACAGCTGCTGGGGGGTGAACGCGAAGCCGACCTTGGCCAGCAGCGCCGCCGCTGCGCTCCACAGCAGCCAGACCGAGAAGCCGAGGTGCTCACCGAAGATCGAGAAGATCAGGTTCCGCTTGGCGACGGTACGGCCGGTGGACTCCCAGAACGCCGGATTCTCCGGCTCCCATTCGTCGATCCACCTCCCCGTACGCCGGGGCTTGGCTGCGGGCGGGGCCGACTGGTTGTCGGGAGGACTGGTGACGACGCTGGTCATGGGACGCTCCGGGGTCGGCGATCCGGCACGGCGCCGAATCTCGTGATCCCGAAACTAGGCAGCGTGTGTTTCGACCAAATGTGTCCGGCGGTCAGGACGAGGTAACACTGTTCGCACAGTGATAACGGGGCCGATGTGAGAACCGACGGGCGTCAGGCTTCGAGGACGACCGGCAGGATCATCGGGCGGCGACGGAGCTTGCGGCCGACGAATGAGCCGAGCACGCGGCGAATCGTCTGCTCGAGCTGGCGCGAGTCATGCGTGCCCTCGCGGAGTGCCTCCTCGAGCGCGTTGACGATCTTGGGCACGATCTCGTCGAACGCCGAATCGTCCTCCGCGATGCCGCGGGCGTGGATCTCCGGTCCGGACAAGATCTTGCCGTTGGTCGAGTCGATGACCACGACGACCGAGACGAAGCCTTCTTCGCCGAGGACGCGACGGTCCTTGAGCTCGGAATCGGTCAGGTCGCCGACCGACGACCCGTCGACGTACACGTAACCGCACTCGACGGCACCGGTGATCGAGGCGTGGCCGTCGACCAGGTCGATGACGTAGCCGTCCTCGGCGAGCAACACATTGGGCACACCCGTCGCCGTCGCCAGCTTGGCGTTGGCGTGCAGGTGGCGGATCTCGCCGTGCACCGGCAGGACGTTGCTCGGCTTGACGATGTTGTAGCAATAGAGCAGCTCGCCCGCCGAGGCGTGGCCCGAGACGTGCACGAGTGCATTGCCCTTGTGCACGACCGTGGCACCGAGCTTGGTGAGTCCGTCGATGACGCGATAGATCGCGTTCTCGTTGCCGGGGATCAGCGAGGACGCCATCAGCACGGTGTCGCCGGGTTCGAGGCTGACCTGCTGGTGGCTGTTGTTGGCCATCCGGGAGAGCGCAGCCATCGGCTCACCCTGCGAGCCGGTCGACATCAGCACCATCTGGTGGGGCGGAGCGGCATCGATCTTGTCGACCACGACACCGTCGGGCACGTGGAGATAGCCCAGCTCACGGGCGATCTGCATGTTGCGGACCATCGAGCGGCCGACGTAGGCGACCTTGCGGTTGTGCTTGGCCGCGGCGTCGATGACCTGCTGGACCCGGTGGATGTGCGAGGCGAATGACGCGACGATGATCCGGCGCGTGCTGCTGGCGAACACCGCATCGATCGCCGGCGTGATGTTGCGCTCGGAGGTGGTGAAACCGGGAACCTCGGCGTTGGTGGAGTCGGTCAGGAACAGGTCGACTCCCTGCTCGCCGAGGCGAGCGAACGCCCGAAGGTCGGTGATGCGGCCGTCGAGCGGCAGCTGGTCCATCTTGAAGTCGCCGGTGTGCAGGGCGACGCCGGCCGGGGTCTTGATCGCCACGGCGAGGGCGTCCGGGATCGAGTGGTTGACCGCGACGAACTCCAGCTCGAACGGTCCGAACGACTCGACATCACCCTCGACGACGATGTGCTTCGGGGCGTCCTTGAGCCGGTGCTCCTTGAGCTTGGGATCGAGCAGGGCCAGGGTCAGCTGGGAGCCGATGACGGGGATGTCGCCTCGCTCGCGCAGGAGGTACGGCACTCCGCCGATGTGGTCCTCATGGCCGTGGGTCAGCACGACACCGACGACGTCCTTGAGGCGGTCACGGATCGGTCCGAAGTCCGGGAGGATCAGGTCGACGCCGGGCTGGTTCTCCTCGGGGAACAACACGCCGCAGTCGACGATCAGCAGCTTCCCGCCGTACTCAAAGACCGTCATGTTGCGGCCGATCTCTCCGAGTCCGCCGAGCGGGATGACCCGCAGCGCGCCGTCGGGGAGGGCAGGAGGCGGATCGAGTTCGAGGTGCATGTGGCTCATGTGCAGTTCTTAGCTTTCGAGAAGGCCCGAGTCCACGAGGCCGGCGCGTACGATCGCGACTTCCTCATCGGTGGCTTCGGGGAGTGGTGCACGCATGGTGCGGTGCTCGAGCACTCCGAGCAGCTGCAGAGCAACTTTGGCGGTGATCGCGCCCTGCGTGTGGGTCATCATCGCCTTGACGGCGGGGAGGAGCCGGCCGTTGATCGACCGGGCTTCGGTGAGGTTTCCGGCATCGACGGCGGCGATCATGTCGACATAGGCCCGCGATGCGGCGTGGGAGACGACGCCCACGACTCCGCTGGCGCCATAGGCCAGCCAGCCGAGGTTCACGGCGTCATCGCCGGAGTAGAACTTGATGCCGGTCTCGCGCATCAACCAGGCTCCGCGGTCGAAGTCGCCGACTGCGTCCTTTACCGCGACGACGAGCGGGTTCTTGGTGAGCTCGGCGTACGTCTCCGCGGCGATCTTGACGCCGGTGCGGCCGGGGATGTCGTAGAGCATGACGGGGGTGTCTTCACCGGCACGCGCGACCTCGTTGACGTGAGCGATGATGCCCGACTGCGGTGGCTTGCTGTAGTAGGGCGTGACGATCAGCAATCCGTGCGCGCCGGCCTTGCGAGCCTGTTGGGCCAGCTCGGTCGAATGCCGGGTGTTGTTGGTGCCGACGCCGGCGACCACGGTGGCCCGGTCACCGACCGCTTCCATGACCGCGTTGAGCAGCCGGCCGTCCTCTTCGACGGTGGTGGTCGGCGACTCACCCGTGGTGCCGCTGACGACGAGGCCGTCATTGCCCTGATCGACCAGGTAGGACGCGACCTTCTGCGCAGCAGCCAGATCGAGCTCACCGTCAGGAGTGAACGGCGTGACCATTGCGGTCAGCATGCGCCCGAAGGGCGCAGCCTCGGTGGCGAGCGGTGACGTCATGTCTTCAGGCTACCGGCTCGGGGCTCCCGGGCGGCGGGCAGGATGTTGGCATGACCGAGGACATTTACGACCTGGACACCGCGTCGGTGCCCCGCGGGGACGGCGTACGGGACCTGACGCTGACCGATCGGTGGAACACCCCGCTCGGCAAGCCCAATGGCGGTTACATCCTGGCGGCGATGCTGCGCGGCCTGCGCGAGGAGCTCGAGGTGGACGAGCCGCTGGTCGCCGCGATCACCTACCTGGCCTCCCCCGAGACCGGGCCGGCTGAGCTCAGGACGTCATTGGTGCGCCGCGGACGACGCGTCCAGACCGGCGAGGCGAGTCTGTACGAGGGTGAGCGACACATCGCCCAGCTGCTCGCCAGCTTCGGGTCGCGCGCGGGCGGGCGCACGCTCGAGCTCGGCTCCCCGCCCGCACTGCCCGCACCGGATGCCTGCTTCAACCCTCGCGACTTCCCCGGCGCGATGCCCGATTCGACGATCTTCGACCGCGTGGACTACCGGCTCAGCTCCGCGCCCGGCTGGGCGGTCGGTGATCCGAGTGGAGATCCCACCGCGGAGCTGTGGCAACGCCTCGCGGACGGGCGGGAGATCGACTTCCCGGCCCTGGCATTCCTCTGCGACTCGTACGCCCCGCCCGTCCTGGAGCTCGGCGATGTCGGCTCGATGACGGTGCAGCTCACCGTGCACCTGCACCGGGTGCCGGTGCCGGGATGGATCGCCACGCGGCTGACCACCCGGCACGTCGTCAACGGCTACCACGAAGAGGACTGCGAGCTCTGGGACGAGGCCGGCAACCTGGTGGCCCAGAGCCGACAGCTGGCGATCCTGCTCTGACCGAACCGGTCCAGAACTTTGTGACTCCGCTGGTTCGCGCAACGATGGACGGATGAACGACACCTGGAGCGGATTCGCGATCGCCGTCGCGTGGGCGGTCGGCAGTGCGTTGGTGACTATCGTCGTCGCCTATGTGCTCATCCGGCTGCTGGGCCGGCGGTCGATCGTTGCCCGGCATCTCGAGCGCACCGCGCGGTTCCCGTTCCGCATCCTGGTGACCGTCACCGCCCTGGCGATCGCCGTGCGGTCCGATGCGCCGTGGTCCGGCAGCGACGACGTGGGGCGCGCCGTCAACCTCGGCATGCGAGTGCTCATCATCGTGTCCGTTGCCTGGCTCGTCGCGGCCATCGTGCTGGCCCTCGAGGATCTGGGGCTTCGCCGCTATCGGGTCGACGTCGTCGACAATCTGGCGGCGCGCCGCGCCCGTACGCAGGCCGGGGTCATCCGCCGTCTCACCCTGGTGGTCATCGTGGTGCTCGCGATCGGCGCGGTGCTGCTGAGCTTCCCGCGGGTCAGCGCGATCGGCACCAGCGTCCTCGCCTCCGCAGGCGTGATCTCGGTGGTCGCGGCGGTGGCGGCCCAGTCCACCCTCGCCAACCTGTTCGCCGGTCTCCAGATCGCATTCAGTGGCTCGATCCGGTACGGCGACGCGGTGATCGTCGAGGAGGAATGGGGCTGGGTCGACGAGATCACCCTGAGCTATGTCGTGGTGCGGCTGTGGGACGACCGCAACATGGTGCTCCCGACGACGTACTTCACCACGACGCCGTTCCAGAACTGGACGCGCAAGCACTCCGAGCTGCTCGGATCGGTCGAGATGGACGTCGACTGGCGGGTGAGCCCCGACGGGATGCGCCGGGAGCTGGACCGGATCCTGCCCACCACCGAGCTGTGGGACGGACGCGTCAAGATCCTGCAGGTCACCGATGCGGTCAGCGGCTGGGTCCGGGTCCGGATCCTGGTCACCGCCAAGGACGCGCCCACGCTGTTCGACCTGCGGTGCTTCGTCCGCGAGCGGATGGTCGACTGGCTGCAGAGCAGCAACGAGGGTGGGCTTCCCAGATTCCGGGTCGAGACGGTCGACCGCGTCGCGCCGAAACGGAACCGCTCCGAACCCGGCGGACTGTTCAGCGGCGACGAGGACGGACACGAACGCGCTGCCCGGATCACCGGTCAGAACCCGGTGGTCCGCCAACCCCTGCGCGAAGCCGACCCCGAGCCGCCCGGCTGAGTCCTGCACTCAGGGGGTCGGCTGGAACCACAGCACGCCGCTCGGCGGCAGCTGGACGAGCGCGGACGCCGGCAGCCCGTGCCAGGGCTCGGTGACCGACTCGACCGCCCCGAGGTTGCCGACGCCTGAGCCGCCGTAGATCTCCGCGTCCGTGTTGAGGACCTCCAGCCAGGTGCCCGGAAGGGGCAGCCCGACGCGGTAGTCCTGGTGCGGTTGACCCGAGAAGTTTGCGATGCAGGCCAGCTGGGATCCGTCCGCGCCGATCCGCAGGAAGCAGATGACATTGCCGCCCACATCGCTCGCATCGATCCAGCGGAAGCCTTCCGGGCGGCTGTCAGCGGAGTAGAGCGCCGGTGCCGAGCGGTACAACGCGTTGAGATCGCTGACCAGGCCCAGCACCCCGACGTGCAGCGGGTCGTCGAGCTGGTGCCAGTCCAGCGAGCGCGACTCCGCCCACTCCGACTCCTGCCCGAACTCGCCGCCCATGAACAGCATCTGCTTGCCAGGATGCGCCCACATGAACGCCAGCAGTGCGCGCACGCCGGCCGCCTTGTTCCAGGCGTCGCCGGGCATGCGTTGCCACAGCGACCCCTTGCCGTGGACGACCTCGTCGTGCGACAGCGGCAGGATGAAGTGCTCGCTCCACGCGTAGTCGATCGAGAA
>JAWWPE010000322.1:0-2524 GCA_033850895.1 Nocardioidaceae bacterium
GACGAGTTCTGGTCGATCAGTCTCTCCGACAACCTGATCCTCAGCGGACTGATCGCCGGCGAGCTGTTCCTTGTCTGGAACAACGGGATCCGCCAAGGCCTTCGCGGCCACAGCATCGGCAAGCACCGAGTCGGCCTCTCGGTCGTCGACGTGTCCACCGGCAAGCCGACCGGCGCCGGGGGCGGGTTCTTGCGCGGGATCGTCACGGCCGTCCTCCTCGACCTCGCCGTCGCGGCGATACCGATCGGCCTGCCCACCTGCCTTCGACGGCTCACACCCGACAGCTGGCACTTCGGGGGAGCGGCCTATCTCGCCGTTGCGGTGATCCTCGTCCCGTTGCTGGTTCCGGCGCGACGCGGTTTCGCGGACTGGATCGCACGCACCAAGGTCGTGCGTGCTGCCGGGCCCGGGGCAGTCATCACCGCCGACCGTCGACGCCTGCTCGTTCTGCTCGATGTCGCTGGAGCGGCAGGAGTCCTGGCGGTGGCCATCGCGTACATCGTGTTCTTCTCGCCGTTGCTGTACTTCCCGCACTTCTTCTGACGCCCAGTCGACTCAGCGTCTCGACATCATGTATCTTGATATCAAGAGACATTCGCGGAGTGCGGTTAGGCAAGCCTGAGCGTGCAGCGCACCACGATGCTGGGCAGGATGGATTCCGACAGCGCTAAGGAGAAGACGATGGCCGTCGACAGTTTTCAGTC
The DNA here is from genome assembly GCA_033850895.1 of Nocardioidaceae bacterium. Taxonomy (GTDB): domain Bacteria; phylum Actinomycetota; class Actinomycetes; order Propionibacteriales; family Nocardioidaceae; genus Aeromicrobium. Next base: position 705 of record JAWWPE010000322.1, read on the forward strand.
CAAGGATTCGCTCAAGGTCGGCGACGCCTCATTCGACTACTACCGCCTCGATGCGGTGGCCGGTGAGGGGCTCGACGTTGCGTCGCTGCCGTTCAGCCTCAAGGTGCTGCTCGAATCCCTGCTGCGCACCGAGGACGGCGCCGACATCACCAAGGCAGACATCGAAGCGCTCGCCGGGTGGGACGCCGATGCCGAGCCGAGCAAGGAGATCCAGTTCACGCCGGCTCGGGTCATCATGCAGGACTTCACCGGGGTGCCCTGCATCGTCGACCTCGCAACGATGCGCGAGGCGATGGCCGATCTCGGCGGCGATGCCACCAAGATCAATCCCTTGGCACCGGCCGAGATGGTCATCGACCACTCGGTCGTCGCCGACGTCTTCGGCACTCCTGAGTCGTTCGGCCGCAATGTCGAGATCGAGTACGAGCGCAACCGCGAGCGCTACCAGTTCCTTCGCTGGGGTCAGGGCGCGTTCGACGACTTCAAGGTCGTGCCGCCAGGCACCGGCATCGTGCACCAGGTCAACATCGAGCACCTCGCCCGCGTCGTGTTCGACAAGAACGGGACGGTCTACCCGGACTCCTGCGTCGGCACCGATTCGCACACCACCATGGTCAACGGCCTGGGTGTCGTCGGCTGGGGCGTCGGCGGCATCGAGGCCGAGGCGGCGATGCTCGGCCAGCCGATCAGCATGCTGATCCCGCGGGTCGTCGGCTTCAAGCTGTCCGGCGAGCTGCCTGAAGGTGCGACCGCCACGGACCTCGTGCTGGTCATCACCGAGCAGCTCCGCAAGCACGGCGTGGTCGGCAAGTTCGTCGAGTTCTACGGGCCGGGGGTCGGCGCCGTGCCACTCGCGAACCGCGCGACGATCGGCAACATGAGCCCCGAGTACGGCTCGACGATCGCGGTGTTCCCGATCGACGACGAGACCACGAAGTACCTCAAGCTCACCGGTCGCAGCGACGAGCAGATCGCGCTCGTCGAGGCGTACGCGAAGGCGCAAGGCATGTGGCACGACCCCGAACGCGAGCCACGCTATTCCGAATACCTCGAGCTCGACCTGGGCGATGTCGTGCCGTCCATCGCCGGACCCAAGCGCCCCCAGGACCGGGTTTCACTGACAGACAGCAAGGGAGCGTTCCGCACGGCGCTCGCCGACTACACCGAGCAAGACTTGAACGGCTACGACGAAGCCGTCGACGAGTCCTTCCCGGCGTCCGACACACCCAGCAGCAGTGACAACGGCACCAATGGCGACAAGCCGCACGCCCCGGCGCCGTCCGGCGCGGGTCGCGCGACCAACCCGCAGAAGGTCACCCTCGAGGACGGCACCGAGTTCGAGATCGACCACGGCGCCGTCACGATTGCGGCGATCACGTCCTGCACCAACACGTCCAACCCGTCGGTCATGATCGGCGCCGGCCTGCTGGCCAAGAAGGCGGTCGAGAAAGGCCTGCAGCGCAAGCCCTGGGTCAAGACGACGTTGGCGCCCGGCTCCAAGGTCGTCACTGACTACTACGAGCGTTCGGGTCTGAACGTCTATCTCGACAAGCTCGGCTTCAACCTCGTGGGCTACGGCTGCACGACCTGCATCGGCAACTCCGGGCCGCTGATCCCCGAGGTCAGCAAGGCCGTCAACGATGGCGACCTTGCCGTCACCGCAGTGCTGTCGGGCAACCGCAACTTCGAGGGTCGCATCAACCCCGACATCAAGATGAACTACCTCGCATCACCGCCGCTGGTCATCGCGTACGCGCTGGCCGGCTCGATGGACGTCGACCTCTACAACGACCCGCTGGGCCAGGACGCCGACGGCAACG